>JAUHYN010000111.1 GCA_030426505.1 bacterium
CATGGGGCCGGGGGCCGCCGACAAGATTCAGCCCGCGCCGGGCAAGACGGTGATGATGGACCCGCCGATGGGGCGTGGGTTCGACGTCGACATGGCGAAGGGCAACGACGTGTTGTTGTTCGCGGTCGGCTCGGCCATCGCGCCGATTCGCCCGCTCGTTCAGCTGCTCCGCGCCGACCGCTCGGCGTACGGACGGATCACGCTCTACGTCGGTGCGCACACGGAGCAGGACTTCGCGTTCCGCGGTGAGTTCGAGCAGTGGCGCCGCGATCGGATCGACATCGTGCAGTCGATCTCGAGGCCGTGGGTGCAGGACCGCTTCAAGGCGGACCCGCCGCCGGTCGACAACGCGGTTGCGTACATCTGCGGGGTGAAGGGCATGATGGAAGGCGTGACCGGCGCGCTCCTCGAGGCTGGGATGCCGGCGGAGCGCATCGGCAAGAACTGGTGAGGTCCACGTGAACGAAGAAGTGCAGGCGATTCGCGACGGCGCCGCCGTGTTGCGGCGAGACGATCTCTACACGCTGCGCGTCGCGGGCCCGGACCGCGAGCGATTCCTCAACGGGATGATCACGAGCGACGTCTCGAAGCTCGAGACCGGCCGGATGCAGCGGGCGATCAAGCCGAACAACCGCGGTCGCGTCGAAGGTCTGCTCCGCGTGCGCGCCGAGGACGACGTCTTCCTGATCGACGTCCTCGAAGCGTCCGCGCAGCGCGTCGCGACCGAGCTCAACAAGCTGATCATCATGGACGACGTCACGCTGTCGGACGCGACCGACACGCGCGAGATCGTCGCGGTGTACGGCGCGCAGGCGCGCAAAGTGATCTGCGAGGCCGGCTGGGCCATCCCCGAGATGGAGGACCTCAGCTACTTCGACGTCGCGGGCGCGCGCATCCTGAGGGATGACGGCGTGGTCGGCGTGGAGGGCTACGAGATCCTCGCCAAGCCGCGCCAGGGTGACGACGCCGTGAAGGCGTTGATCGTCGCGGGCGCGATCGAAGTCGACGAAGACTCGGTCGACGCCGTGCGCATCGAGTCGGGCGTCCCGCGCGATGGCGTCGACATCGACGACGACACGATCCCGCTCGAGGCCGGGCTCGTCGATTGGATCAGCTTCACGAAGGGCTGCTACGTCGGGCAGGAGGTCATCGCGCGCGCGCACAACCTCGGCGGCGTGAAGCACCGCTTGGTCGGACTGGTCGTGGACGGGCAGGGCGTGCCGCCGAAGGACGCGAAGATCGTCGTGGGCGAGGACGACACCGGCGAGATCACGAGCGCGGTGCTGTCGCCGACGCTCGGGCAGGTCGTCGCGCTCGGCTACGTCCACACCAAGTACGAGGCGCCGGGGACGAAGGTCGAGCTCGCGTGGAGCGACAAGAAGGCCGGCGCCACCGTGGCCGCGCTGCCGTTCTCGCGCTGAATCACGGCGCGACCTCCCGAGGCGCCGACACGAAACCCTGAATCGGTTACCCTCGCGCGGTGCGCGTCCGTCTCGCCCTCATCACCGTCACCGCGTTCCTCGGCTTCGCCTGCGCCAATCCCTCCGAACCGGAGGACGATCGCGACGCCGGGCGCCGCGACACGGGCGTCCGTGACGCGGGCGCGGCGCCACCGCGCGACGGCGGACCGCGCGACGGCGGTGGGATCGACGCGGGCGCTCGCGACGCGGGCCCGCGCGACGGCGGCGATGCGCGCGACGGCGGCGTCGAAGACGACGGGTTCCGCGACGGCGGCGTCGTCGACGCGGGCGCGCGTGACGGCGGCGAGCGCGACGGCGGCTTCATCGACGCGGGCGCCCGCGACGGTGGTCCGCGCGACGGCGGCCCGCGCGACGGCGGCCCGCGCGACGGCGGCCCGCGTGACGGCGGCCCGCGCGACGGCGGCCCGATCGACAGCGGCTGCGTGACGCCGGCGCTCGTCGGCACCGCCTCCGGCTACACCGGCCCCGCGCCCGTCGCGTACTACACGTTCGACGCGATCCACCGCGCCGGCAATGACGTGATCGACGTGGTCGGCACGCCCTACGACGCGACGCCGAACGCCGCGGCGCTCGCCGCGCTCGGCGGGGCGGGCGCGGTCGGCGAGGCCGCCGCGTTCGACGGCGCGACCGCGCTCATCAACGCGGACCCGCCGAAGACCAACACGTTCAGCGGCGCGATGTGGGTCCGGCCCACGGCGTGGCCGACCGGGCAGCGCACCGTGATCATGAACCTCGGTAACGGCCCCGGCGCCTGGCAGGGGTGGGGCTTCTCGATGCGCACGAACGGACAGATCGTCGGGTTCGTGGAGGGCGGCGGGAGCATCGCGAACGAACACGTCGCGCCGACGGCGAGCTGCGTCGAGCCCGGCGCGTGGGTCCACGTGGCCGTCACGTTCGACGGCAGCGCGCTGCGGCTCTACGAGAACGGTGTCCTGCAGTCGACGACGCCGACGAACCTCTCGACGGTCGCGTTCGGTTCGGTCGGCCTCGTGCTCGGCTACCACTCGTACTTCCAGAACGCGTACTTCGACGGCGACGTGGACGAGCTCGCGATTTGGGACGTCCCGCTCGACGCCGCGGACATCGCGGAGATCTACTTCGCCGGTCGCGACGGTACGTACTTCGTCTGCCCCGAGCTCTGCGGCGACCCGGCGCCGGCCGCGGGCTCCAACGTGCCCACCAACGGCCTCGTCGCCTGGTACCGCTCCGACGTCGGCCCGCAGACGGACGCGGCGGGCCTGATGTGTTCGTGGTGCGATCAGAGCGCGGCGCGACAGGATCTCTTCCAGAGCGACGCGACGCGCCGGCCCACCACGACCACGGGTGTCACGAACGCGCCGACGGTGCGGTTCGATCTCAACGACGTGTTCTTCGAGAGCGGCGACATGACGATCCCCGCGACGGCCGGGCGCACCTACGTCATCGTGTTCCGCAACCACGCGCTCGCGCCGCGCGTGAGCCCGGTGCGCCAGGGGCGCTTCGGGACGCCGGGGACGTACCTCCAGATCGAGGCGAACACGTTCATGACGAGCGGTCAGCGCTACGGCGTGTACGTTACGAACAACTCGTACGACTCGACCACCGTCACCACGACCGCCGCGCCGCACCTGCACGTGATGGAGATGAACTCGATGACGGTGGGCCTGCAGATCCTCTCGGAGGTCTCCTACTGGATCGACGGGACGCTCCAGTCGCTCACGCGCAACCCGGGCGGGCTCGGCAACAACACGATTCAGTCGTTCGCTGCGGACTTCTTCAGCGTCGGCGCGAGCGGCACCGGCGGCGTCGACATCCACGAGGTGCTGATCTACGACCGGCCGCTCACGATCGCCGAACGCGCTGCCATCCAGGCGGAGCTCACGACGCGTCACGGGTTGTGAGGTTCAGTGGGTGGTCGGGCGCCGGCAGGTGACCACCTTCGAGACCACGAACGGCCGACTCTCGACCAGCTCGAGCCCTGCGCCTTCCGCGATCGACTCGAGATCGTCGCGCAGGTAATCGTCGTAGAACGGCTCGTGGTAGACGACCGGGAAGCGCTTCAGGAAGTGCTCGAGCTCTCCGCTCTCCACCATCTGCGCGGAGTCGCTGATCACCACGCGCCCGCCCGGCCGCACCACGCGGCACAGCTCCTTCATCACCGTGCGGCGCACCGCGCGCGGGAGCTCGTGAAAGAGGAAGATGCACGACACCGCGTCGAAGCTCGCGTCCTCGAACGGCATCTTCTCCGCGTTGCCCCACATCAACTCGACGCCGTCGCCGTGTTGTTTGCGGCCGTGTTCGAGGTACGCCTCCGAGAGGTCGAGGCCGACGAGCTTCGCGTCCGGCAGCGCGACCTTCAGGCGTGAGAGGAAGCCGCCCGTGCCGCACGCGACGTCGAGGACGCGCGGGTTCGGTACGCCGGCGATCCCGTCCGCGAGGCGCGGGATCGTCATGCGGCGCATGATGTCGGCGGCGCCGCCGAACAACACCTCGACGGACGCGTCGTAGATCTCCGCGGAGCGGGAAGAGAACCACCCGTCCGTCTGCCAGTGGAACGTGCGCAGGTAATAGCGCGGGTACTTCGAGCGATCGAGGTCCTTGGGGAGGTCGTCGTGCTTCGAGCGGTTCGCGCGCCGCACGACGCGCGGGGCGTCGCGCAGGATGCGCGCGATCTGCCAGCGATGCTTCAGGAACGGCGACGCGAACAGCCAGCGCATCGGGTAGTACCCGGCGCGGGCATTCGCCCAGTCGAGGTCCATCAGCTCGTCGAAGCGGCGCGTCAACTCACGTTGCGCGGACCGCGGCGGCGGATCGCCGGCCCACCCGAGGAGTCGGTACACGGCCGCGAGCGCCGCGTTCGAGATCGCCGCGTTCGCGTAGGCCTGACCCTTGTACAGCGCGTTGGCGCCGCGCAGCAGAGGCTCTTGAACCATCATCACCAAAACAGACGTCAGTCTGGTGTCATGCCCGTCACGGTTCAAGTCCCCGGGGGATGATGCGATGCTCCGGTGGGCGATGCCGAACGAGTGGGTCGATACGCTGAGCGCCGAGACGACGGATCGAACGGCGCCGGCGGAAGATCGCGGCGTCGGGCTGAAGCTCCTCGTCCTGCGGGACGGTGTGAACACGGTGTCCACACACGTCCTACCTTCGCAGGGCGAGGTGACGATCGGGCGGGCCCAGGACGCGGACGTCCACCTCACTGACGCGTCGATCTCACGCCGACACGCCGTCCTTCACATCGAGACAGCCGACGACGATCAGGTCACGCTCGCGCTCGAGGATCTCGGCAGCGCGAACGGCACGTGTGTCTCGGGGCGGCGCTTGGATCCGAACGAGGTCACGCCGGTGAAGCTGGGCGAGGCGATCGATCTCGGCGCCATCATGCTGACCGTCCAGCGCGCCGCGCTCGGCTCGCGCGTCCGGCGCGTGTGGGCGCGCATCGACTTCGACGCGCGCCTCACCGAAGAGTGCGAACGCGCGCGCCTCACGGACGTGCCGTTCGCGATCGTCCGCCTCAGCGCTTCGTCCCTGGAGGACCGCCCGCAGCTCGAGCGCGCGCTCTCCGCGTTCAAGTCGTTCGACTTCGTCGCCAAGCTCGACCCGAGCACGTACGGTATCATCGCGATCGATGTCCCCGACCGCGGCAAGGCGGGGCTCGTGGAGCGCCTCGCGCGCCACGCGGACGACCTCGAGATCGTCGTCGCGATCTACGGCGAGGACGGGCGGCGGCCCAACGATCTCATGGCCGCGCTGGGCGAGGGCGTGCCCGCCGCGAACACGACCAACGACATCGTGATCGAGGACTCCGCGATGGAGGCGCTCTATCGCATCATCGACCGCGTCGCGCCCAGCGATCTCGCGGTGCTGATCCTCGGCGAGACCGGCGTCGGCAAGGAGATCATGGCGGAAGCGGTCCACCGCGCGTCGCTCCGCCGCGACCACCCGTTCATTCGAATCAACTGCGCGGCGCTCTCCGAGAGCCTCGTGGAGAGTGAGTTGTTCGGCCACGAGCGCGGCGCCTTCACCGGTGCCGAGAGCGCGAAGATGGGCATCATCGAGTCCGCCAACCACGGGACGGTGCTCCTCGACGAAGTCGGCGAGCTCCCGCCGCTCGTGCAGAGCAAACTCCTGCGCGTGCTCGAGTCGAACGAAGTGATGCGCGTGGGAGGTCGCTCACCGATCCCCGTCGACGTCCGCTTCGTCTCGGCCACCAACCGCGACCTCGAGGACGAGATCGCGCAGCGCCGCTTCCGTCTGGATCTCTACTACCGCCTCAACGGCGTCACCTTGAACGTCCCGCCGCTTCGCGAACGCACCTCGGAGATCGAGCCGCTCGTCCGCCACTTCGGCGCGCGCGCGCACGAGAAGGCGGCGTTCCCCGGCGACATCGCGTTCACGGACGCCGCGCTGAACACGCTGAAGAGCTATCACTGGCCGGGGAACGTGCGCGAGCTGGTCCACACGGTAGAGCGTGCGGTGTACTTGTCCGGCGGCGATCCGATCGACGTCGCGCACCTCCCCGCGGAGCAAATGCGCGCGCCGGTCGTCCGCACCGTGGTGCCGACGGCATCGTACATGCCGCACCTCGCGCCGCCGCAGCCGTACACGGCGGCTTCGTTCTCGGAGCCGACGATGCCCGCGAACGTCTTCGTGAACGACGAGCACCGGCGCATCGTCGTCGCGCTCGCGGAGTGCCACGGCAACCAGACGCGCGCGGCGAAGAAGCTGGGGATGTCGAGGGGGACGCTGGTCTCGCGTCTCGACCGCTACGGGATCGCGCGGCCGCGGAAGGCGACGCCGACGCCGGGCTCGGACGCCTGAACGCCCGAGCCCAGCGCCGCGCGGATCACTCGGTCGGGGCGTACCGGATGTCGGCCTGCCCGTACATGATCTGCGGGATGTTGTTCGTCGGTCGCGCGTTCGGGTTCGAGCCCGTGTACGCATAGGTCGATCCGTCGATCGTCACATCACCGTAGGCCACCGGGAAGTTCGGGCTCGGGCGCCGGTAGGTGCCGCCGTTCCCCGCGATGTACACGGCGACCGTGTAGCGCGTGCCCGCCGCGACGGGGACGCTCGCGATCGCGGCGTACGCGAACTGACCGGACGCCGCCTGACCCGCGACCTGCGTCTCGGCGAGCAGCACACCCGTGTCGCGCTCGAAGAGGCGAATCGTCTTCGGCCCGCCGTAGAAGTAGCCACCGAGCTCCGTGATCTCGCCGTTGCGCGTCGGCGTGAAGTGGAAGCCCATCGCGTAGTTCCAGTTGTAAGGCCCGTACACCGGCCCGGACGCGTTCTCCTCCCAGACCGTGTGCTCGACGAAGCACGTCGCGCTGCAGCCGTCGCCGCTGGTGCCGTTGCCGTCGTCGCACTCTTCGGTCGCCGGGTCGACGTAGCCGTCGCCGCAGTACATCGTGCTGAGCTCGATCGGCGTCCCCGCCGAAGCGTTGTTCGTCTCGATCAGCTCGGTCACGTAGTCGAAGTCATCGACGATCGCGCCCACGAAGAACTGCCCCTCCGAGCCCGGCATCGGCGCCGGCACGAGGACGTCCTCGCACTGCCCCTGCAGGAGCGAGTTCACGGGGAACGGGGACAGCATCGAGTCCTGCGCGGTGATGGTCGCGTCGGGAGACAGGTAGAGCGTGCCGCTCGTGCCGGGGCTGTCGATCGTGCCTTGGTTGCACACGCGCACGACGAAGTCTGCCAGCGTACCGGGGCCCGTGACGGCGGGTCCGCTCACGCTCTCGACCACGAGGTCCGCGTCGTAGCCCACGCCGATCCAACCGCCGAGGAGGCCGTTGTTCGTCTCGATGAGCTCGCTGACGCTGCCGTACTCGTCGACGATCGCGCCGAGGCGGAACGCACCCGGCATGTACGCGCTCGCGATGACCAGCGCCGTGTAGCACTGACCGGGCGCGAGCGACGGGAGCGGTTCGCCGGCGATCGGCGGGTCGGCGTACGGGTTGTTGAAGCTCGGCACGAGCTCGTCGCCGGTCACGAGGTAGAACGAGACGTCCGTGCTCGAGCTCGGCGTCGTGCCCTGGTTGCACGCCGTGAAGTCGATCGTGAAGTTGCCGGTCGTGCTCGGCGGCCCCGCGATCGCCGTGACGACGAGATCGGGATCGTAGCCGAGCCCGATCTGGGCACCCACGAACGTGTTGTTGTCTTCGCGGAGCTCGGTCGTGCCGTTGTACTCGTCGACGATCGCGCCGAGGTAGTACGCGCCCTGGCCACCGGCGCTCACCGCGAGCGTCCCGCTGTGGCAGGCGCCCGCCGCGAGCGACATGCTGTCCCAACCGATCGCCTGGTCGCCGCCGTACGGGCCCATCATCGTGATGGTCTGATCGTCGGAGACGTAGAACGTCACGTCGGTCGAGCCGGGCTGCGTGCCCTGGTTACAGACCGTGTACGCGAGGCTGAACGAGCCGGTGGAGCTCGGCGGACCCGAGACGGCCGTGACCACGAAGTCGGGTCCGGCGCCGAAGCCGATGATGTCGCCGAACGTGATGTTGTTGTCCTCGTTCAGCTCGGTCTCGGACTCGTACGGATCGACGATGCCGACGAGGTACCCCGGGCCGGTCCACGGCGCGGGGTAGCCGGGCGCGGTCTGCGTCGCGCACGCGCCGGGCTGCAGGTTGTTGAACGAGGCCCACGCCACCGGGTAGTCCGGGCTGTACGGGCTCTGTTGGTACGTCGTCAGCGTGAGGTCCTCGCTCGCGTAGATCTCCACGTCCGTGTAGTTCGAAGCCGCGGTCCCCTGGTTGCAGACGGTGACCTGCACGTCGAACGGGCCGTCCGCGCTCGGCGGGCCCGTCACGGCGGACACCACGAGGTCGGGGCCGTAGCCGAGGCCGATGCGTTCGCCGACGAACGTGTTGTTCGTCTCGATCAACTCGATGACTGACATCCCCTCGTCCGCGACGGCGCCGAGGTACCAGGCCTCTTGCGGCGAAGGGAACCACACGAGGACGTCCTGCGACGCGCACGCGCCCGGGTTCAGCCCGTTCATGTACGCGGAGCCGATCGGATCGTCGACGGGCGGCGGCCCGAACGGCGAGTAGCCTTCGATCGTGGCGTCCTGCGAGACGTAGAGGCCGACGTCGAACGACGACGAAGGCGTGGTGCCCTGGTTGCACGCCGTCACGGTCACGGTGGCGTTGCCGTTCGCGCTGGGCGGGGCGTCGATCGCCGTGACGACGAGGTCGGCGTCGTAGCCGATCCCCATCAGGTCACCGACGAAGCCGTTGTTCGTCTCGACGAGCTCTGGGATCGAGTCGTACGCGTCGACGATCGCCGCGACGTAGTGCGCGGGGGAGGGCGCCGGCGCGTAGCCGCTCACCGCGATGTCCAGGCACTGGCCCGGGCCCATCGGCGGGACGGACGCGCCGCCGGCCGGGTAGTCCGGCGTGTTGGGGTTCGAGTAGTAGGTCTCGATGACGTCGTCGAGGGTGAGGATCACTTCGACGTCGGTACCGCCCGAGGGCGCCGTGCCTTGGTTGCAGACGGTGACCGTCGCCGAGAACATCCCGTCGGTGCTCGGCGGCGCGTCGATCGCGCTGACGATCAGCTCCGGTCCGTTGCCGACGCCGAACACGCCCGAGACGGTCGTGTTGTTCGACTCGATCAGCTCGGCTTCGTTGTTGTACGGATCCGCGACCGCGCCGACGTAGTGCGGGCCGAACCCGCCGATCCCCGCGGTGGGGATCGTGCGCGTCTGACATTGCTGCGGGCCGAGGTTGTTGAAGGCGTCGCCGCCGATCGGGTAGTCGGGGCTGCTCGGCCCGGTGGTGATGTTCGTGTCGGTCGACAGGTAGAGCTCGACGTAGCCGGTACCGACTGGAGCGGTGCCGTGGTTGCAGAGCGTGACCTCGACCTCGAACGGGCCGTCCGCGCTGGGCGGGACCGCGATCGAGGTGACCACGAGATCCGAGCCGTAGCCGAAGCCCATCAGGCCCGAGACGAAGACGTTGTTGTACTCGTTGAGCTCGACGACGGACTGGCCCTCGTCCGCGATCGCGCCGAGGAAGTAGGGGCCGAAGAGGCCGGGCGAAGACGCCGGGACGGTCTGCTCGTCGCACTGCCCCTGAGACAGCGAGCTGAAGTACGCACCCGCGACCGGGAAGTCCGGCGAAGTCGGGTTCATGAACGCGCCTTCGATCGTCGTGTCCTGCGACGCGTACACCTCGACGTTGAAGCCGTTCGCGTAGTCGGTGCCGCGGTTACAGGCGCGGACGGTGACCTCGAACGATCCGTCGGCGCTCGGCGGGTGATCGATCGCCTCGACGAGGAGATCCGGGCCGTAGCCGATGCCGATGCGATCGCCCACGAACGTGTTGTTCGTCTCGATGAGCTCGAACAGGTTGTCGTTCTCGTCGGTGAGCGCGCCGAGGAACGGCGCGTCGAGGCCCGACGGCGCGTAGAACGTGCTGGTGATGTCTTGGCACTGGCCCGGCGGCAGGTAGCTCGCGAACACGGTGCCGATCGGGACGTCGGTCGAGCTCGGGTTCGTGAAGGGCGACTCGATCGTCTGATCCTCGGAGACGTAGATCGTGGCCTCGGCGCCGTACGTGAAGTCGGTGCCCTGGTTGCAGATCGTGACCGTCGCTTCGAATTGACCGGTGGTGGCGTGCGGCGCGTCGATCGCGGTCGTCAACAGATCCGGGCCGAAGCCGATGCCGATCGGGCCGTCGACCGTCGTGTTGTTCGACTCGACGAGCTCGAACGTGGTGTCCCATTCGTCGATGACGACGCCGAGGTAGTACGCGCCGTCGGTGAAGCCGCCGACCCAACCGTTGAGCGGCAGGTCCGTGCAGTCGCCGGGGTACAGGTTCGAGGCGAAGTCGCCGGCGAGCCACACGTCGGGCGTCATCGGGTTGGACGCCATCGATTCGATCGTCGTGTCGGTCGAGAGGTACAACGAGACATCGACGCCGCCCGCCGGATCCGTCCCGCGGTTGCAGACGGTGACCGTGACGGGGAGGGCGTCCGCGCTGCTCGGCGGCGCGTCGATCGCGGTGGCGACCAGGTCCGGGGCCCAGCCGATGCCGAGGACGTCGCTCGCGCGCGTGTTGTTGGTCTCGTCGGACTCGATGACGTTCGCGTACGCGTCGGCGATCGCGCCGACGTAATAGGCGCCGTCGGGGACGGGCGGCCCGAAGCCGGTGACGCTCTGCGTGTCACACTGGCCGGGCGAGAGGAACGCCGTCGGGAAGTCGTGCAGGTAGGTGTCGTTCAGGGCGTCGATCGTGGTGTCCGTCGACAGCACCAGGAGCGTCGTACTGCTCGAGGCGTGGTCGTTGCCCTGGTTGCAGACGGTGACGGTGACGTCGATGCCGGCGCCGGGCGGCGCGCTGTACGGGGCCTCGACCGCGGTGACGACGAGGTCCGGGTTGAACATCACGGCGTCTTCGGTGACGGCCGTCGGGTCCGGAGCGGAGCTACAGGCTACGAGCGCAAAGGACGCAGCCCAGGTGATCGGTGTACGTGTTCGCAAATTCATCCTCCCGAGACGGCCCATGAGCACGGTGCGTGCCGAAACGAGACCCTCGGGAGGCGGCGGACGGACGGGGCCGCTTGAACAGTTTGTTCAAACGACCTCGATCGAATTGTTCAGAGTTGGTCAGCCGGGCGGCTGGCTGGGGTCAGGAGTTCATCGAGTCGAGGAACTCTTGGTTGGCCTTGGTCGGACGGAGCTTGCTGAGCATGAACTCCATCGAGTCGATCGGGTTGAGCGGGTGCAGGAGCTGCCGGAGGATCCAGACGCGGTTGAGGACGTCCGGCGGCTGGAGGAGCTCTTCCTTGCGCGTGGCCGACTTGTTGATGTCGAGGCACGGGAAGATGCGCTTCTCCATGAGCTTGCGGTCGAGGTGGATCTCGGAGTTACCGGTGCCCTTGAACTCCTCGAAGATGACCTCGTCCATGCGGCTGCCGGTGTCGACGAGCGCCGAGGAGATGATCGTGAGCGAACCACCCTCCTCGATGTTGCGCGCCGCGCCGAAGAAGCGCTTCGGCTTGTGCAGCGCGTTGGCGTCGACACCACCGGAGAGGATCTTGCCCGACGGCGGGATCACCGTGTTGTAGGCGCGCGCGAGGCGGGTGATCGAGTCGAGGAGGATGACGACGTCGCGTCCGTGCTCCACGAGGCGCTTGGCCTTCTCGATCACCATCTCGGCGACCTGCACGTGGCGGGAGGCCGGCTCGTCGAAGGTCGAGCTGACGACCTCGCCGTCGACCGAGCGCTCCATGTCCGTGACTTCCTCGGGGCGCTCGTCGATGAGCAGCACCATCAACCAGACCTCGGGGTGGTTGGCGCTGATGGCGTGCGCGATGTCCTGCAGGAGCACCGTCTTACCGGCGCGCGGCGGCGACACGACGAGCGCGCGCTGGCCCTTACCGATCGGCGTGAGCAGGTCGATGATGCGCGTGCTGTAGTTGTCGCCCTTGTATTCGAGGTTCAGGCGCGACTGCGGATACAGCGGCGTCAGGTTGTCGAACAGGATCTTGTCGCGCGCGACCTCCGGCGGCTCGAAGTTCACGCTCTCCACCTTCAGCATGGCGAAGTAGCGCTCGTTGTCCTTCGGGGGCCGAATCTGGCCGGAGATGGTGTCGCCGGTGCGCAGGTTGAAGCGGCGCAGCTGCGACGGGCTGACGTAGATGTCGTCCGGGCCCGGGAGGTAGCTGTAGTCGGGGGAGCGCAGGAACCCGAAGCCATCGGAGAGGCACTCGAGCACGCCCTCGGAGTAGATCGTCCCGCGGCGGGCGGCGTGCGCTTGGAGGACCGCGAAGATCAGCTCCTGCTTGCGCATCCCGGCCGCGCCTTCGACGCCCATGTCGCGCGCCATCCGGGTGAGCTCGGAGATACGCTTCTCCTTGAGCTCCTTGAGATTCATTCGACCGGGCGATTCACCCGACTCGATGGGGGCCGCGGACTCTTCCTCGTCCACGTCCTCGTAAGGGGCGCCGTTGGTCGGCTCTTCCCGCTTGTTCTGGCGCGTCGAACGACGCTTCTTGCCCCCACGGCGTGGTGCTTCGGTGCCCTCACCCGTCATGTCATCATCCTCGGAATTTCTGGTTCGGCGACTGCCGCTGATTTGCGCCATGGCGCTGTTGGTCCTATGGTCATCGAGGTCCGTAAAAGACGCCTCGAGGGGCCCTTTTCCGGATTTTTTAGAAGTTCAGGTGCGGCTCGAAGGGACAGACCCTCACGCTCGTGTACCTGGTGACGCCGGGCAACGTAGGGGCCTGCGGCGAGGTTAGTCAAGCTGGTTATGGCTTCTCGTGCAGAAGAGCGCGCGGGCGATCTGCGCGCGCAGA
>JAUHYN010001261.1 GCA_030426505.1 bacterium
TCACGCCGAACGCGGTCAGCGTGTCGCTGCGCGGGTTGAAGGCCTGGCGCTTCGACGCCGCCCAGCAGCTCTCCGTCCGCGGGAGCCTCGGAGCGTTCGTGGTCGGCACGCCCCGCACGCAGCTGCGGTACGCGCTCGGCGGGAGGAACAGCGTCCGGGGCTACGTGGTCGACGACGAGGTCGGGCGGATCCGCGCCATCGCGAGCGGCGAGTGGCTCCACCCGCTCTTGTGGGACGTGGACGACAACGTCGCGGAGCTCGTCTGGGCCACCAAGTTGGACGGCGCGCTGTTCGCCGACGTCGCGTGGATCGGCGATCGCTTCGACGAGCTGGGGGATCGCCCGCTGCGCGCCGACGTCGGATACGGGTTCCGGATCTACCTCGACTACTTCGGCGTGCGGCCGGGGGTCATGGCGGTCGACATCGCGTTCCCGCTCGTCGACGACGAGGGCAACTTCCGGCTCGGCCCCCCCGCCGTCTACCTCGACTTCGCCCAGTCGTTCCTCTCCTTCTGACGGCGCGAGGAAGATGTGACCGCGCTCGGCGTAGGATAACGCGCTTGGACTGGCATAGGGCCTGTGCTAGAGGCGCGTCGCGCGCCGCGGGGCGTCGCGAAAGAAGGAGTTTCGATGGGTAACTGGGGAGAGGGGAACACGAATCGGATCGCCCGCTGGGCGGGGATCGTGGCCCTGGGCGCGGTCATCTCGGCGCCGTCGCTGGCCGAGGCCACGACGACACGTATCTACACGCTCGGTGTCGCGAATCGTTTCGTGCTCGATGACGCCAACCGCTGGCTCTATCCGCACCTGATCACGCGGTACGGGAACATGTTCTACCTCGAGCTGTTCGGAGGCGAGGCGTCGCAGGGCGCGTTCGGTGACGACAGCAACCGCGGCGCGGTCCAGCCATCGTCGCTCGAGGTCGCGGACACGATCCCGGTGATGTCGAAGGCCGGTGGCGGCGCGACGATCAAGATCACCGACGATCTCTTCGTCTCGGCGCACCTGTCCGACTACGAAGACTCGACCGTCCCGGACCTGCTCGGCTTCCTCGCGAACACGTCGTCCGGCAACCCGGCCGCGTACCCGTGGCTGCCCGTCCCGCCGGACGCGCCCGGCGACGCGAACCGCAAGTTCGATCTCTTCTTCGCGTACAACCTGCAAGACGTCATGCAGCTCGGCCTCCAGCTGACGTACGGTTCGTCGCGCTACGTCCGCAACCCGAACGACAACGACCCGGACGTCCCCGCGGACCTCATGGGCGGTGTCGAGAGCCGTAAGCAGGACCGCATCACGACCTCGCACTTCGGCTTCCGCCTCGGTGGCGGTCTGCCGATCGGTGAGTTCGCGCAGGTCGACGCGGGCGTCGGCCTCAAGTTCCACTCGCTCGGTTACGCGCCGAACGAGCGTAACCAGCTGATCGACGGCGGCGGCGGCATCGACTTCAACACCGAGCTGCGCGCGATGATCGGCGTGTCGGAGTGGTGGGAGCTCGTCCCGGCGGTGAGCTTCCGCCTGCAGAGCCTCTCCGCGGCGGACCTCGCGGACTTCGCGGACGGCATCAGCTACGAGGGTGACCAGACCCGCCGCGTGAACATCACGGATGTCCGCGCGCAGCTGTTCCTCCTCGACGTCGGCATGGGCGCGCACTTCAAGCCGGCCGACCGCATCAACTTCTGGGCGATCGCGGGCTTCCAGATCTACAGCCTCGCCAGCGAGTTCGAGCACCAGATCGCGGAGGATCCGATGAACGGCTTCAACCGCGACATCCCGCTCGAGTTCTCGCGTCAGACGATCTCGATCGACGCGCTGCCGTACATCCGGTTCGCGGTCGAGGCGCGGCTCTTCTCGTGGCTCGACTTCCGCGGCGGCGTCGTCAAGTACATGCGCGCCACCACGTTCGACCAGCTCGACGACGACGAGAACGACAACAACGCGGACGCGAACAACGACGTGACCCGCGACGACCCGTTCTTCGACTACTTCGTCGGATTCGGAATGCACTACGAAGGCTTCTTCGCGGATCTGCACATCGACCCCTTCTGGTTCATGCGTGGCCCGCAGTTCCTGTCGGGCTCGGGCGGCGCGATGATGGTCAATACCAGCATCGGCTACCGCTTCTGATCCGCGCGCGTTCGTGAGCCCACAGGGGGCTGAAGACCTTTTCAGCCCCCGGCTCGGACGATCGACCGACCCGAAACGGGGTGCGTGAGTAGTAACGGGAAACGGTTACTCATGCGCACATCAACGCCGCTCTCGGCTCACCTCCTGCTCTCCATCTGTACCGCTGCGGTCGCCTTCGCTGGCTGCAGCAGCGACCGCTCCACCGGCGGCGTCAAGATTCGTCCCACGCGCGACGGCGGCTCCAACACGGCCCCGCGCGACGGTGGTGACACCACCAACCAGACCCGCGACGCCGGGCCGAACCCCTGCGCGAACAACAACTGCGCGCCGTTCCAGCTCGTCGGCGGACCGCCGGCGTGTGAGTGCCTCCCCAACTGCGAGGGCGGCTACCAGTGGAACGC
>JAUHYN010000112.1 GCA_030426505.1 bacterium
GTCGCCGAGCCGCCAAGTCGCGACCAGCCCGCCGATGCCGCTGCCGATGACGCCGATCCGCATTCGCTGGCGCAGACGATGGCACCCATGACCGTTCGGGGCCATCAACAGAGACCAAACCGACCGAGACGGCCAACCCCATCGCGCGGCCGGGCCCGCTGGTAGGCTGGCAGCGTGGCGCAGCCGCTGTCGGCATGGGGATCGTCGCGGACCGAACGCGAGCTTCTGATCTCGGGCTTCGTCATACCTCTGAAGAACCACCTCGGCGCGGCGACGAGTCCCGCGGCTACGCCCTGACGATGGCGTTCTTCGCGATCGCGTCGTCCGCGCTGTCGCTCGTCACGTTCGCCACGACACGCGAGCGCGTGGAGCCCCCCGCGGACCAGGAGACCGACCTCGTCAAAGATGTGAAGCGACGACGTGGCGATGGCGCTCGCGGCGCCTCGACGCGCTCGCGCCGCAACCCGAGTTGCGGTCCGCGCCTCGGCGATCAGAGGCCCGCGTGCGGGTCGAGCGCCGGCGGGCCCTCCTCGGCGACGAAGTCGAGGAAGCTCCGTACGAGGGGCGACAGCAACCTCGCGTCGGCGACGAGCGCGCGCGCCGTCTGTCGCGGCATGGGGAAGTCGGGGAGGACCTCGATCAGCTCGCCTCGTTCGAGCGCGTCCCGCGCCAGAAACGGCGGCACCTCCGTGACGACCTGACCGGTCGCGGCCAGATGGAGGAGGTGCTGGTAGTCGTTGGTCGCGAGGACGGGCTCCAACGCGAGCGTGGTGCTCCCCAAACGCCACGACGGCGCAGCCGTGGTTCGCCAGCACGCGCAGTCGACGCGGAGCAGATCCGCCGGCCGCGTGATGGCGATGCGCTCGAGGAGGACGGGCGCTGCGACGAGCCGGTGGCGATACGTCGCGAGCGTGCGGCCGACGTAGCTGCTGTGCCCGCCGTCGCCGACGCGGATCGCCACGTCGACTCCGTCCGCGACGAGATCGACCCGTCGATCGGTGACGAAGACGTCGAAGCGAACGGCCGGGTGGCGTTCACGGAACGATCGAAGGACCGACCACAGAGGTTCGAAGTGCGGGGGCAAGGACACACGGAGCGTGCCCGAGACGCCGAGCGCGCCGTGGAGCGCTTCCTCGGCGTGGGTGAGGCGCGCGAGCGCGGGCTCCACGTCCGCGAAGAGGCGCCGACCTGCTTCCGTCAGCGACAACCCGTTGGCGCTTCGTTCGAGGAGGCGCGCGCCGAGCTCATCCTCGAGGCTGCGCACCCGGCGGCTCAACGTCGGGAGCGGGACGCGGGTGCGACGGGCCGCTTCGCTGAGGCTTCCGGCCCGCGCGGCCTCGACGAAGAGTCGGACGGCATTCAGGTCCAAAGCACGCTCCTGGCCTCTCGAATTCGAGAGGCTGCCTCCCGAAGTCTAGGGCTAACCCAACGGACTTGATAGCCCTACGTTGGAGGCATGACATCGAACCGCATGCGCTCGACCGCGCGCCCCCGGGCGGCCGGGGCCCCCACCGTCGCGCTCGCCCTGGCCCTGGCCGGCGGGTGCGCATCGACCCGAGGAGGAGACGCCATGACCGAGACGACCCACGACCGATTCGACCCGACCGCTCAGGTGAAGCCGGCGACCGAGCTGCTCCGGCGCTACGAGGCCGCGCTGAACGCGGCGGAGGTGGACGCCATCGTCGCGCTGTACGCGGACGACGGGATCTTCATGGCTCAGCATCGCAGCCCCGCGATCGGGCGCGCGCAGGTGGAAGCCGCGTATCGCGAGATCCTCGGGGTGATCCGCCTCGACATCGAATTCGACATCGACGAAGTCGTCGTCGTGTCCGAGACCGTCGCCTACGCGCGGACGCGGAGCGCCGGGACCACGACGATCCTCGCCAACGACGCGAAGGTGTCCGAGGGCAATCAAGAGCTCTTCATCCTCGTCCGAGCGGACGCGTCTTCGGCGTGGCGCATCGGGCGGTACATCTTTGCGACCACCCAACCCAGGAGCTGAATCCATGACGACCATGCGCGCGATCGTGCTCGACGCCCCCGGACCGCCGAGCGCCCTGAAACTCCGCGACGTCCCGAAACCGGAACCCAAGGCAGGATGGGTCCTCCTCCGCGTGGAGGCGTTCGGACTCAACCGGTCGGAGCTCCACACGCGACTCGGCCTCGCCGACGCCGACGTGACATTCCCGCGCGTGCTGGGCATCGAAGCCACGGGCGTGATCGAAGCGGCGCCCGGGACGGACCTCCCCGTCGGCTCGAAGGCGGTCGCGATGGTCGGGGGCATGGGGCGGTCGTTCGACGGCGGCTACGCCGAGTACACGCTCGTGCCCGCGACCTCGGTGATCCCGGTCGACACCGAGCTCGACTGGGCGCGACTCGGAGCGCTCCCCGAAGTGCTGCAGACCGCGTGGGGATCGCTGACGATCGGCATCGGGCTCACCGAGGGACAGACACTCCTCGTCCGCGGCGGGACGTCCTCCGTCGGGATGATGGCCGCCCTCCTCGCGAAGCGACGGGGCGCCACGGTGATCTCGACGACGCGCCACGCGACGCGCGCCGATGGCCTGCAAGCCCTCGGCGTCGATCACGTGGTCGTCGACGACGGTGACATCGCCGCGGCCGTCCGGGCGATCGTGCCGGACGGCGTCGACGGCGCGCTCGAGCTCGTCGGCGCGCCCACGCTGCGCGACACGCTCCGCGCGTGCCGCGTCGGCGGGACCGCGTGCTTCACGGGGATGCTCTCGAACCAGTGGATCGTGGAGCGGTTCTATCCGATCGAGTTCATCCCGACGGGCGTCCGGCTGACCGCCTACGGCGGCGGCGCCTCCGACCTCCCGAGCGAGGTCCTCGCGGAGGTCGCCACGGCGATCCACACCGGCGAGCTCGATTGGCCCGTCGAGGTCTACGACCTGGAAGACACCGCGCGGGCGCACGACGACATGGAGCACAACCGCGTCGCCGCGAAGCAGGTTGTGTTGACGCGTCGCTCGAATCGATGACTTCGGATCCGATCGTTCACGCGGCGGCGATCGCCGACCACCACTCGGACCAGGCGCGCTCCAGCGCGGTGAACGCGGCGTCGTCGAGGCCAAAGGTGGTGATCAGGATCGAGCCCCCACCGTGCGGTCGCGCGTCGGCGGGCGGCTTGTCGGTGGCGATGAGCGACCCGTCCCCCCCACACCTCGACGCGGACGCCGACGGCGAACCCGGTCGAGGACCAGCGCTCGCCCGTGACGCCACCGCCGACCGGGATCGCGATCTCGCGCGCTTCGCCGGCCAGCCCCAGCGCCGCCGTCGGCGCCCGAGCACCTTCACGGAGCGGTCCGGAGAGGAAGATCGTCCGGCGCTTAGCGCCGCGCGCGTGGCGCTCGAGGAGGAGGCGAAGCTGCGCGGCGAAGGCGGCCCAACCCTCGAACACCTCGTTGTAGACCTCGTCCCACGCCACCGAAGCGCACGACGCGGAGCACCGTGCGCCCGTCGCGCTCGACGAGCTCGAAGCCGTCCGAGATCCGCTCCCACTCGGCGAAGGTGACCGTGCGCTCGCGCTCGTCGAGCGAGGCCGGAGCGCGGGGCGGGCTAGGAACAACAAAGGAATAGCAAGGCCGATCGACCCTGGAGCCGGGCGTTCGGTCGGTCCTCGAGGGCCGAACGGGGCCTCGAGCGGGCCCTCCTCGAGGCCGGCGTCGTGCGTTTTGGGTCCGGTTTGCAGGTGGCGTGTGGGAGGGCTGCTCTGGGAACGAGAGGTTGCTCGCCGTGCCCAGACGCACCGGTGCTCACTGACGGCGCGGAGCGACGGCCGAGTGTGGAGTCTACGATGCAAAGGGCAGCCAGAGCCGGGCCGAAGGTACTACGGTCGGGAGCAGCGGGGGGATCCGGTGCGAGGCGAGCCAACGGGCCGCGTGAGGAGGCAGGACGGCACCGACCCGGGTGAGGCGGCCGGGACCGAGGGGACACTGCTGTCCGTCGACCTCGTAGACGCGCGCCAGCAGCCGGCACCACCTTTGCTCGTAGGGGATGGGCTCGGCGCGCACGAAGGCTCGTCCCGCGAACCACACCTTCTGCACGCCGACGCGACCGGCGGGGACAATGGCGGGTCGCAGGCGCGCCGCCGGGCCGAGGACGCAGGCGTAGCGGACCGGATGCTGCCGAGGCGGCGGAACGAGCCCGGCGAGGCGGTGCAGGAGCGCCATCGGGTGCAAGTCGATGAAGCGCTGGCCGGTCCGCGTCGGGGTGCGGAAATCGAGTCGGACGCGCTCCGGTTCGCCCTCCCGGACCGCCGCGGTCCATCACTCATCGCGTAGTCCTCTCAC
The DNA here is from genome assembly GCA_030426505.1 of bacterium. Lineage (GTDB taxonomy): Bacteria > Myxococcota > Kuafuiibacteriia > Kuafuiibacteriales > Kuafuiibacteriaceae > JAUHYN01. Next base: position 4,311 of record JAUHYN010000112.1, read on the forward strand.
ACCGGAGGATCGGACAGCGCTGGCGGCCCCTTCTTCGGAGCCCCCCACACCGACACCACCCAAACGGTGTCGTCCCTCAGCTCGTAGTACAGCAGGTGATGCGTCCGCCGCAGCACCATCCGGTACACCACACGTTCGCCGACCCGCAGATACACACGGCCGGCCGACGGAAGCAGACCCAGGCGACGACGAGCCGACCGCAGCTCGGCCAAGAAGATGCCCGGGTTCTTGTCACGATTCGCGTGCCAGTAAGCCTGGATTTCTGACAACCTGTTCCTGAGCGACGGCCGTCAGAAGCACCTTCACCGCGCGGACTCGAGCGTCTCCAGGAAGGCGCTCATGTCCACACCGCGACCCGCGTCGACGTCCGCCATCCCGCGCTCGATCGCAGCGTCCAAGCGAGCGCGCTCTTCAGCCGGCATCGCATCCTCGATCGCTTCGTCGTCATCCGGCTCCACAGCTTCGACGAGCAAGGTCAGCTCCATACCTTCGGACAGATCAGCCGGCGCCTGCGGCTCGTCGAGCTCGATGCGACCGTCCTTCACGCGTCCTTTCAGCATGTGCATGCGCAAAGGCTAGCACGCACGACATCGACTCGGCCTCTACTTCTTGGCCGCCCACGCCAGCTTCCGAGCGCACCCTTGGCCTCCGCAAAGCCCAGGGCTTTGAAGTCCCGTTCCCCGAGGACGACAGCCGCGTCCTGCTCCCGATCGCCGGACCGCTCGGCGACGGCCTGTTCGCCACGTCCATCGTCGACAACGCGACGATCCTGGTCCGCGCGGACGCCGACCTCACACCCGGTCGCCGTGCAGCGCCCGTCGGAGTCGTTCGGGCCGGCGCCCGTCGTCGTCGAGCGCGACGGCGAGCTCGCGATCATCGCGACGGTGTACGACGAGGACTTCGTGTCCTCCGAAGTCACGGTCGCCGCGTTCGACGCCACCACGCTCGAGAGGCTCCGCCCGTGGCAGCGCGTCGGGGCGCCGGACGCCTTCCCGAGCTTCGGGAGCGGACTGTTCGAAGACGGCGACGGGCTCGTCGCGCTCTTCACCGAGGGCCTCGGCGCGGTGCGCACCCGGTGTTTGGCGTGGCCGTGAGTCGCGGGCTACAACGCCGCGCATGAGCGGCAAGAACCCCTGGCGGACGTTGGCGTCGCGCGTCGTCTACGAGAACGCGTGGATCAAGGTGCGCGAGGATCGTGTCGTCCGTCCGGACGGCGAGGAAGGCATCTACGGCGTCGTCGACACGTGCGTCGCGACCGGGGTCGTCGCGCTGACCGACGACGATCGCGTCTACCTCGTCGGGCAGTGGCGCTACGCGTTCGACGCCTACTCGTGGGAGATCCCGGAGGGCGGCGCCGAGCGCGACGAAGCGCCGCTGGACGCCGCGCGTCGCGAGCTCGAAGAAGAAGCCGGAGTCGTCGCGGAGCACTGGGAGTCGCTCGGATCGCCCTTCCACTTGTCGAACTCCTTCTCGTCGGAGGTCGGCCACCTCTTCCTCGCGCGCGGCCTGTCGAAGACCGCGACGAACTGGGACCCGACCGAGCAGCTCGCGGTGAAGACCGTCCCGTTCGACGAAGCGCTCGCGATGGTCGACGACGGGACGATCACCGACGCCGTCACGATCGTTGCGCTCCTCCGCGCGGCCCGCCTGCGGCTTTCACGCGCGTGAAACCGGTCGACGCGGGAGGCGCGCCGCCGTACCGTCGATCGCGATGATCCACCGCGCCCTCCCGCTCGTCCTCACGCTCGCGATCATCGCCTGCGGCGAGTCCCGCGACCCCTCCGCCAACGGCACCCGCGACGGCGGCGTGCGTGGGGTCGACGCCGCCGCGGAGCGAGACGGCGGTGACGAAGGGGCGCGCGACGCCGGCCCGCGCGACGGCGGGGGCGCCCCGGACGCCGGCGGGTGCGGCGACCTCTACTGCGAAGCGGGCGAGAACGCCGAGAACTGCGCGAGCGACTGCGGGTACACGCCCGCCGACGACAGCGCTTGCACCGACCTGATCGCGCAGCCCGCGGGCGCGCTCCAGATGACGTCTTCGATCCTCGACGGCTCGCCGGTGTACACGGATCCGTTCGGCGTCGAGAAGCGCGCGGTGCGCTACGGCTTGGAGCTGGGCCCGTATGAGGGCCGCGAGATCCGCATCCACTTCGACCCTGCGGAGGTCGACAACGTCGAGGCGCGCGCGCTCGACACACGGTGCGGCCTGCACCTGCTCACGAAGATCTTCGAGGAGACGCGCGACGTCCGCTTGGCGCAGACGTACACGGTAGTGAACGAGGTCGACCGACCCGCCACGATCACCTTCCAGATCGAACACCGCGCCACCGCGACGCGCCCGCTCGACTACGAGATCGAGATTGTCCCGATGCGCTGCAGTCACCCTTCCCTCAGCCGGCTCGAGGGCACCGTCACGGACCGCATCGAAGAGAGCGATCCGGAGCGCCTCTTCCGAGGCAATCGATTCGACGTCTACGCGTTCGATGTCGGCGACACGCCTCGCACGATCGCCGTCGACGTGACGACGACCGGACTCTTCGTGAACGTCTCCCGCGACACCGGCGCGAACGTCGTGACGCTGGAGGACGCGGGCGAATCGAACACAATCTCGCAGCCCGGGCGCTACTGCGTACAGGTCAACGAGTCGAGCCCCGAGGCCTCGCAGGGCACGCCGCGCCCGTACCAACTCACGCTGTCGCCCTGACTTCGAACCGGGTAGCGCGTTACCCACCTGCGTCACCGGAAGGACGCGCGCGAGGGCGGCGTTGTCGCCACCATGACTCGCCGTCCCTCCCTCGGATTCACGCTGATCGAGCTGCTCGTCGTCGTCGTCGTCATCGCGGTGATGATGTCGCTCGTCGTCCCCGCCGTGGTGTCGCGCCTCCAAACCGCACCGGCGTCCAAACCGAAGCGCGCGATCGCCCAGCAGCCCCTCTCCGTCGTCGCGACGTCGGACGGCGGTCGCGCGCGGATCGAGCGCTCCGACGTGCGCGTCCGACTCGGCACGCGCCCCTTCCTCGACGGCGTGGAGGTCGCCAGCGAGTACGTCGCCTCGTTCGAGGGTGAGTTCGAGCTGAGCGCCGACCGCGCGGGGCCCGTGGACCTGGTCTTCCCGCTCCCTCCCGGCGTCACGGAGGCGCGCGACGTCGCCCTCCTCGTACGCGGAGAAGACGGCTTCGACGAACCGCGCGACGTCGACTACAGTCCGTCCGCGATCCGATGGCGCACCGCGATCGCGGACCGCGTCGTGGTCCGTGTCCGCTACGAGGCCATCGGCCGCGACACCTTCGTCTACGACCTCGTCGGCGACGGCCGCGCCGAGGTCGCGCGCTTCGTGCTCGACGTCGACGACGAAGCCACCGCGCGCATCCCCGCCGACGCGCTCGCCCCCACCGCCCAGGACGGGCGCCGGTTCGAGTGGGCGTTCGATCGCCTCGTCGCGACGCGCCCCATCCGCGTGGAACTCACGGGGGCGCGCTCGCCGCTCGGCCGCTTCCTCGCGCTGTTCCGGTTCGCGGCGCTCGGCGTTCTGCTATTCGGCGCGGCCTTCTGGTACACGAGCGAAGGCGACGCACCGGGGCGCCTCGATCGATTCCGTCTCCCGCACTTCGCGCTCCTCGCGCTCGACTACGCGGTGTTCTTCGTCGTGCTCGGCGTCCTCGGACTCGAGCTGGAGGCCCCGATCGCGCTCGCCGTCGCGAGCGCCGTCGGTGCTCCGCTCTTGACCCTGCACGTCGCGCGCGTCACCGAGGTCCGGTACGCGTGGACGCGCGCGCTCCCGGTCGCGCTCGTCACCTACGCCGCGGTGGTCGCTTCGGTGCTGTGGCCCGCGCACCGCGTCGGGATCTGGACCTCGGTCGCCGTCGCTTCGCTGGTCTTCGTGACGGTCACGTTCCGCCGGTGGAGCTCGGTCCGCGAGGCGCAGCGCGAGCGGCGGCGCGCGCAGCGCGAAGAAGAGGAAGCGGCGGCGGCGCGCGCCGACGCGGAAGGAGCTCTCGAGGTCGCGGGCAGCGCCGCGCGTCACGCGCTCGATCGGGCCCGCGTCACCCAGGGGCGCACGGCGCCCGACCTCACCCTGGAGCGCGCGGAGCTCGTGCGGTGTAGCGCGGAGCTGCGCGCCGAACTCGATCGCGTGCGCGGCGAAGACGCGGTCGCGCTGGCGGCGACGGCGGAGCGCATCGACGCCCGGCGCGCGCGACTCGACGAAGCGATGGCCGCGCTCGACGCCGCGCACGAGGAGGCGTGGGCCGCGCTGTGGCCCGCGCTCGGCGCCGTCGCGACGCGGTCGGCGGCGCTCCGGGTCGCGCTCGATGCGGCGTCGGGGCCGCTCGAACGCGAGGCGGACTCACCTCGAGTCGAACGCGCGCGAGCGCGTCACGACGCGGCTCGATCGGTCCTCGCTCACGCCGAAGACCTCCACGCGCGAACGCTCGCTCAGGCGGACACCGACCCGCGCGAGGTCCGCCCGCGCGCGATCGCCGCGGAGGCGCGCCGCCTCGAACGCGCCCTCGCGGAGCACGACCAAGACGTCGACGATCTCGCGGTGACCGCGGCGCACTGTCCGGCGTGCGGTCACGGGCTCGCGGGGCCGGACCCGTACTGCGGCGGGTGCGGGGAGCCCGCGCCCGCGCGGTTCGACTGCGGTCGCTGCGGCGGGCACCTGTCCGTGCCGTTGCACGTGTCGAGGCGAAGGTGGAAGCGCGCGTCGCTCCACTGCCCGGACTGCGGCGCGGCCCTGCGCACAGAGGCGCCCGCGGCGGGCGGTTAGTGGGCCCAATCGTGGAAGCTCTTCGCGGCCAGTCGTGCTACGAACGCGGCTCATGGCGTTCGCGGCCACGCTCGAAGAGGCGCTGGAGCGGTATGAACCGGTCATCGGGCTGGAGGTCCACGCACAGCTGACGACCAAGTCGAAGCTGTTCAGCGACGCCCCCAACGCCTACGACCCGGAGCGCCCCAACCACTTCGTCACCGCCTACTGCTTCGGGATGCCGGGGATGCTCCCGGTGCTCAACCAGGGCGCGGTGGACCTCGCGATCCGCGCCGGCCTCGCGCTCGGCTGCACGATCAACGAACGCAGCGAATGGTCGCGCAAGCAGTACTTCTACCCGGACCTCCCGAAGGGCTACCAGATCTCGCAGTACGACCAGCCCCTCTGCTCCGACGGCGCGCTCGAGATCCGCTCCCCGCACGGCGGTCGGACCACGGTGCGCATCGAGCGCATCCACATGGAGGAGGACGCCGGGAAGACGTCGCACGAGAGCGGCTCGCCGGTGTCGCTCGTCGACTACAACCGCGCGGGCGTGCCGCTGATCGAGATCGTCAGCAAGCCGGATCTCCGCAACGCGCAGGACGCCGCCGCCTATCTCCGAGCGCTCCGCGCGGTGCTCGTCGCGCTGGGCGTGTGCGACGGGAATCTGGAAGAGGGCTCGTTCCGCTGCGACGCGAACGTCTCGATCCGCCCCATCGGGCAGGAGGCGCTCGGGACACGCTGCGAGCTCAAGAACATCAACTCGTTCCGCTTCGTGGAGCAGGCGATCGAGGTGGAGATCCTCCGGCACGCGCGCGTGCTCGACGACGGTGGGGCGATCGTCCAGGAGACCCGCCTGTACGACAGCGCGAAGCGCGAGACGCGATCGATGCGCGGGAAGGAAGAGGCGCACGACTACCGCTACTTCCCGGATCCCGATCTCCCGCCGCTGCTCGTCGCGCCGGAGCGCATCGAGCGCGTCCGCGCCACGATCGGCGAGCTGCCCGCGGCGAAGTTCGCGCGCTACGTCGATGCGCTCGGCGTCCCCGAGGAGCACGCGAACGCGTTCGTCGACGAGCCGGAGGTCGCGCGCTACTTCGACGCCGCGGTGGAAGCGCGGCCCGAGGCCGCGGTCGCGATCGCGAACCTCATCAAGGGCGAGGTGCTCCGCGAGTTGAAGGACGACCCATCCGCGATCCGCGCGTCGAAGCTGCCGCCCGCGGAGCTCGCCGAGCTCGTCCGCCTCCGCGAGGCCGACGACATCAGCTCCACGCAGCAGAAGAAGATGTTCGGCAAGCTGTGGCGCGACGGCGGGACGGTCGCCGCGCTCATGGAGTCGGAGGGCGGCCAGGTCGACGACCCCGCGGTCCTCGGCCCCATCCTGGACAAGCTCTTCGCGGAGCACCCGGACGAGGTCGAGAAGCTCGCCGGCGGGAACAAGAAGATCATCAGCTTCTTCGTGGGCCAGGTCATGCGCGCCACGAAGGGCAAGGCCAAGCCGCCGCTCGTGAATCAACTCATCGCGGAGCGGCTGAAGGAGCGCTGACCTCATGACGTTTTTCACCGTTCGCTACGCCCCCGGCACCGTCACGCTAATCGATCAGACGAAGCTCCCCACCGAGGAGACGTACGTCGATCTGAAGACGGTCGAAGACGTCGCCCGCGCGATCGAGACGATGATCGTGCGCGGCGCTCCGGCGATCGGGATCACCGCCGCGTACGGGATGGCCGTCGCCGCGCGCACCGGCGTCCCGTTCGAAGAGGCCGACGCGCGGCTGCGCCGGACGCGACCGACCGCCGTGAACCTGTTCTGGGCGCTCGACCGCATGAAGGCGAAGTGGGGCGACGACACCGCGGGCATCGAAGCCGAAGCGCAGGCGATCTACGACGAGGAGGTCGCGGCGAGCGAGGCGATGGCGAAGATCGGCGAGGAGATCATCGAGGACGGCGCGTCGATCCTCACGCACTGCAACGCGGGCGCGCTCGCCACCGCCGAGCTGGGCACCGCCCTCGCCGTCATCCGCGGCGCCCACCGCGTGAAGAAGAAGATCCGCGTGTTCGCCGACGAGACCCGCCCCGTCCTCCAAGGCGCGCGCCTCACCGCGTGGGAGCTCATGCGGGACGGCATCGACGTCACCGTCGTCTCGGACGGCGCCGTCGCGCACCTCCTTGCCACCGAGCAGGTCGACGTCGCGGTGACCGGCGCCGACCGAATCGCCGCGAACGGCGACGCTGCGAACAAGATCGGCACCCGCGGCGTGGCGTGCCTGTTCTACCACCACGGCCGCCCGTTCTACGTGGCGGCCCCGTGGTCGACGGTCGACATGTCGCTCGCGAGCGGCGACGAGATCGAGATCGAGGAGCGCAACCCCGAGGAAGTGACACACGTCCGCGGGCAACGCATCGCGCCCGAGGGCGTAAAGGTCCGCAACCCCGCCTTCGACGTCACGCCCGCCAAGTGGATCAACGGCATCGCGACGGAGCGCGGCCTCGCGCGGCCCCACCTCGGACGCGCGCTCGAGCGAATGGCGAAGAAGTAGCGGGCAGCGCCTCGGTGCGACGCATCCGCGCCTCGCGCGCTCGGGAGTTCTTGCTGCGAGCTGGAGGCTATTTGCTGCAGGCTGCTGGAGCTGGCGCGACGGCGCGGGCGGCCGGGGCCTCGACGCGATCGAGGTACATCTTCATCCCGAACTTGGGTCGCAGCGTCACGTGCGGCACCGGCGTGACGTCGTGGCCCGGGACGAGGCGCGGCGCGTATCGCTGCGCGATCGTGGCGAGGAGGAGCTTCGCCTCCATCGACGCGAAGCTGTTCCCGATGCACACGCGCGGCCCGCCCGCGAACGGGAAGTATGCGTACTTCGGCTGGCGCTCCACGTCGCCCCGGACGAAGCGCTCCGGCATGAAGCGCTCGGGGGCCTCGAAGAAGCGCGGATCGCGGTGCGTGACGTACGCGTTGAGGAACACCATCGAGCCCGCGGGGATCGCGAAGCCGCCGATCTCGTCGTCCTCGATCACCGAGCGCGCGACCATCCACACCGGCGGGAGCAGACGCATCGACTCCTTCACGACCGCGTCCGTGTACGGGAGTGACGCGAGATCCTCGAGCGTCGGCGCGCGCCCCCCGAGCACCTCGAAGAGCTCGGCGCGGAGGCGCTCCGCGATCTCGGGGTGCTGGGACAACAGGTAGAGCGTCCACGTGAGCGCGTTCGCGGTGGTCTCGTGGCCGGCGGAGACCATCGTGAGGACCTCGTCGCGGAGGTGCCATCATCGTCGTCGTGCTCGCCGTCCATCGCCGTTGTCGTGTCGATCACGCCGAGAAACGCCCATGCCACGTCCACCGTCGCGACGACGCTCGTCGCCGCCGTCAATCACGGTCACCACGCATCGCGTCCTCGTCGTCCACTCACCCTCAAAGCTCATGGACGTCTCGTTGAATGCGAACACGCACGTCGCCGCCACGTCGCTCGCATTCACGCGCACACCGCCGAGCATCGGCGACGGCCGCGTGACGACGAGACGTCGTGGCACGAACACGCTTGCGCCGGCGACGCGCGCTTGCACGCGACCACGGCCGCCGAGAGCGATGCCAGCGCCAAAGTTCACGGCAGCAGCGGATGCATCGAATGGAGAGCTGGCAATGTAGCAATCACTGGGCGTGAGCGTGGCGATGTGCGCCCAGAGGC
>JAUHYN010001262.1 GCA_030426505.1 bacterium
GCCTTCGTCTCGAACGACTCGAACAGGCGGCCGCCCACGCCCGGCTCCATGCGAATGAAGCCGCGCTTGTCGCCGCCCACGCGGAAGCGACGCCCCCGGCGCCACCACTGGTCGATCTCCTCCGTGAAGTAGCGGAACGTGTCGTCGCGGTCCGCGGGGACGACGACCGAGATGCGCGCCTGATCGCCGGCGCCGGCGCTCACCTTCGCTTCTCCCTCTTCGCGACGTGGTCCTTGAACGCATCGAGCTGGTCGGCCCAGAACGCCTCGACCTCCTCGATCCACCGGCGCGCCTCGGAGAACGGAGCGCGGCGCAGGCGGTACAACCGCACGCGCGCGTCGTCGGATTGGATCTCCTCCTCGACCAACCCGGCGTGACGCAGCACCTTGAGGTGACGGCTCATCGCCGGGCGGCTCGTCTCGAGCGCCTCGGCGAGATCACTCGAGCGGCACGGGGCGTCGCGGAGGAGATCCACGATCGCGAGGCGCGTCGGATCCGACAGCGCTGCGAACGTATCGGCGAGCTCGCTCATCCGCGGACGCGCTGCATGAACCACCAGCGGTGGCCTTCGAAGTCCTCCGCCATGTACGTGCGGTCCGACCAGTAGTCGTCGCCGTAGTCGTGGGTCGTCGGCTCCGTCACGATCTTCGCGCCGGCGGCGCGCGCGTGCGCGCAGTGGGCGTCGGCGTCTTCGACCGCGATGCACATCGACTGCGTGTTGGCGCCGCCGAGCGACTTCGGGGACTTCGCGTGGTCGCGGCCCTCGCGCTCGTTGTCGGCGCGGCCGACCATGATCAGGCCTTCGCCGTACGTGAGCTCGGAGTGTTCGATGCGCCCGCCTTCGCCTTCGATCTTCAGCCGGACCTCGAAGCCAAAGGCCTCGCAGATCCAGTCGATCGCTCGGGAGGGGTCTTCGTAGTACAGAGCCGTCGAGATCCGCGGCCAGCCTTCGGGAGGTGGTTTCATTACGCCGAAATAGTTAACCGAAACCGAAACCATCGTCAAGCGGTCAGTCCGGGTGACACCCGTCCCCGCCGCAGACGTCGACGATCACGCCCGTCCTCAGGAACGTCGTGAGTTGCTGGTTGTGCGCCGGGAGGCGGCGCGGGAGGCCGTGCGGATCCGAGCCGTCCGTCGGCGGCGTGTTGCCCGGCTCCGGCCACGCGTTGCCGTGGTCGTAGAGGACCACGCCCGATCCGGTGTGCGGGTAGCTCGCGTAGTTCACACCGAACACCGTGCGCTCGTCGTCGTAGTTCTCGAGGATGCGCACGCCGACGTTGGTCCGCGCGATGATCTCGTTGGTGACCACCGCGACCTGGTGGTCGCCCTTCGCGGGCGCGAGCAACACGTCGTGCGAAGGCGTGTTCGGGTGCGGGTTGTTCTTGATGTGCCGGTAGTGGCTCATCGAGTCGGTGCTGTCCCAGAGGAGCTGCACCGCCGCGAGCAACACCGCTTGGTCCTGCGTGTTCGGATACGAGTCCGCGATCATCGTGAAGAACGGCGCGAAGTCGACCGAGCGATGGAGCAGCGTGGAGTAGTTCGCGCCGGGGACGCCGAGGTGGCCGCGCGTGACGTCGGTCGACAGCGCCATGTACGTGCCGCCGAAGATTCCGCCCTGCGAGATCCCGGAGTAGTGGAAGTCGCTCGGATCGATGTTCGCGTTGATGTCGATCAGCGGCTGCAGCGACGTGATGCGCTGGCGCATCGCGCGGCCGAGGACCAGCGCGTCGATCATGCCCTGGTGCAGCGTGTCCGCGATCCACTCGAACCCGGAGAGCGTGCGCACCGCGATGCCGACCGCGAGCTGCATGTCCGAGTCGAAGCCGGTCCAGTTCGTCCCGAAGTAGATCCAGCCGTGCGTGTTCGCGACCTCGGCGTTGTGGCCCGCCCAGGTCTGCTCGCCGCTGCCGAGGAGGCCGTGGCCGTACTGCAGGATCCCGTGGGCCTGCGTCGTCGAAGTCACCGAGTGCGGCACGAGCATCCACCACGTCATCGTGCGCGTGCCGTTCTGCACGGGGTTGCCGTCTGTGTCGCGGTTGAGCACCGTGCTCGTGAATCCGAAGATGCTCTTGGGCGTGAGGTAGCTCGGCACCGTCAGCGTGCCGCGGATGCGGAGCTTGGTGTGTGGGTTCACGGGGAGGCCGCTGCCGTTGTCTTCCTGCACGAACTCGTCGACCGACGTCACCACGAGCGGCGGGCCGTCCGTGCCGATCGTGGTGAGCGCTTCGTCGCGCATCGCGAGGAGGGGACCGTGCATCGCGTCGCTGCTCGCGGTGACGAAGTCCCACGCGAGCTGGAGGCTGCCGGGGGCGATGCCCTCGCCGTCGAGGTAGCCGAGGAGGTCGTCGAAGCGCTTCTGGCGCGGAGCGAGGAGCGGGTCGTTCTCAGTGTCGCCGGCGACGAGATCCGCGAACGCTTCACTCGGCGGGTAGGTCGTCCCGCTGGTGTCGGCGAGGCCGCGGATCGCGACGATGTACCGCGCCGACTCGCGGAGGATCACCGCGGGCCGGACGAACAACAC
>JAUHYN010000113.1 GCA_030426505.1 bacterium
CCTCGTCGATCGGCTTCTTGCGCGAGTGCTTCTCGACCCCGTCGCGCGCGCGCTCGCGGAACTCGTCATCCGAGATCTCGGATCGCGAGGTCCCGATGATCGCGACGCGGCTCAGGTGGCGCTCGACGACGAGGTTGTAGATCGCGGGGATGAGCTTGCGCTTCGTGAGGTCGCCGCTCGCCCCGAAGATGACGATCGTGGCGGGCTCGGGGGTCCGGTCGGACGGTGTGTCGGCTCGAAACGGGTTCATGGCGGGGTTCAGGGAATCTCGGTCGCCTCGTCATTTCAGTCAAATCGGCCATCGACGGTGGATCGTCGTCGGTTGATACTCGGTCGCCCCGTGGACTCGATGCGCGCCAAGCAAGACGCCGCCGCGCAGCGCTATCGCCTCCAAGTGCGCCTGTCGATGATCGCGAAGGTCGCGCTCGAGCGCGGCGACGCCGCCGCGTCCATCGAAGTGACGAACCTGCGACAAGCCGTCGACGGGGTACCCATCCGCGACGACGAGGCCACGACCCAGGCCGCCGCGCAGGCGCTCACCGCCCTCGAACCTCAGGTCGGCGCGCTCCAGGACCGGATGGGCGTGGGGCGTTACTCGGCGCCGGTGTTCCCCAAGTGGCTGCGTCTGCTGATGTGGGCGTCGCCGGTCGTGCTGCTCCTCACGAGCGCATTGATCTGGCTCACCCTCCGGAAGAGGAAGCGCGCGATCGACGAGCGCAGCCTGGAAGCCCTCGATCGCGCCGGTTCGACGCAGTCCGCGGGCAGAAGACCGAACACGAACGAATCGACTTGAGTCGGTCCCCGGATGTGCCGACAGGACGGGTAGGAACCCACCGTGAAGGCCTACCCCGTCCCCACCCGCGTCGCCGTCGAAGCGTATGGCTTCCGACTCGGCGCGTACGTCGAACGCATCGACGACGACCACGTCTGGATCCACATCTCCGGGGACGAGTACCTCCCCGAGCGCACCGACGTCCGGCTGACGTTCCGGTTGGAAGACGGCCCGAGCCTGGGCATCTGCGGATCGATCGTGCATGCGGGCGTCGACGCCGTCGGCGTATGCATTCGCTCCGAGATCGATCGCGCGATCCTCGCGGCCTGGAAGATGGGCAGCGAGGCCGACGTGTCCCCGACGCGCCGCGTGTTCACGAGCGAGAGCCCCACCGCGAACCTCCCCCAGATCCCGGACGTGCAGACTCAGCTCGTGGTCGGGCGCTCGCGGACCCGCGACACGCTGCAAGACTTCGTCTTGTCGTTCCCCCCCGCGTGATAGCATCCGCCGCCGATGGCCGACGGGCAGTTGTCACCCGGCGACTTCATCGAGGACCGCTTCGAGCTCCTGAAGCCGCTCGGTAAAGGCGCCTTCGGCGCCGTGTGGCGAGGTGTCGACCACGCCTTCGATCAGTCGCCGGTCGCGGTGAAGGTGCTCTACGACCGCTACCGCAAGGACAAGAAGATGCTCGGGCGCTTCCGGCAGGAGGCCCACATCCTCGAGAAGCTCGCGCACCCCGGCATCGCCGCGCCGATCGCGTGGAGCGCCGACGGCGACATCGCCTACCTCGCGATGGAGTTCATCGACGGCGAGACCCTGGACGTCCGCTTCGCGGACAACGCCGAGAAGGGCGTGCCCGTCCCGCCGCAGGGCATCGCGTGGCTGTGCGATCGGCTGTGCGAGGCCGTCCAGTTCGCGCACGACAACGACGTCGTCCACCGCGACATGAAGCCGAAGAACGTCATGGTGAATCGGCGCGGCGACGCTCCGATGTTGAAGGTCCTCGACTTCGGGATCGCGAAGATGCTCGTGGGTAGCCAGATCGATCCCACGACCGCCGGGCGCGTGCTCGGTTCGGTCCTCTACATCTCGCCCGAGCAAGTGCTCAGCAAGAAGATCGATCACCGCGCGGACATCTTCTCGATCGGCACGATCATGTTCGAGCTCATCGCGCTCCGCCGCGCGTGGGCGCGCGACGAGAGCGGCGATCCTCACCCCTTCCACGTCGCGATTACCGGCGGTGAACACAACTCGCACGTGGCGGTGCTCAAGCGCATCGCGCGAGGTGGGCGCCCGAGCGCGTGTGCGTTCCGCCCCGATCTCTCACCGCACGTCGACGAGGTCCTGCACAAGGCGATGTCGATCGACGCCGACGCGCGCTACGCGAGCGTCACCGAATTCGCGGTCGCGTTGCGGACCGCGTTGCTCGCGGGGCCGAGCGTCGAAGACAGCGTCGTCACCACGCTCGTCGATCCGGAGTCGGCCACCCTCACGGACGCGGACGGTCACGTCTCGGCGTCCGTCGAGCGGCCGATCGAAGTGCGGACCGTCGAGGCCAAGCCGGAGCCGTTCGACGAGCTCGCGACCGAGTCGAGCGGACAACCCGCGCCCGTCGCGCCGCCCGCGGCGATCGCGCCCGAGCCAGAGCTCGAGCTCTCCGCGCTGCCGCCGGCGCTGCAGAAGTCCAACGCTTCGGGCAAGTGGGTGTGGGGCGGCTTGATCGCGGTGATCGTCGGCGTGCTCGCGTGGTTCTTCGCGAACGGTTGAGCCTTCAGGTCCGCGCGCACGCCTCGAGCAGCTCCGCGTAGAGCGGCTGGAGCGCCCCGAGCTCGGGGCTCGTCGCGAAGGGCCCGTCGAAGACGCGCCGCGTCTCCTCCACGTACGCGCGCACGGCGCCCGCGTCCTCACGGGGCAGGCTCCGCAGCAGGTTGTGGATTCGGTCGGCGCCCTTCACGAGCAGCGCTTCACCGTCGAGGCCGCCGAGGTGCTCGAGGTAGGCGGCGCGCGATTGATTCGGCGCGCGCGTCACCGCGGCGACCAACGCGCCGACGTGAACTCCGAGCGAGGCTTCGATCGTGTCGAGCTCGAGGTCCGAGTCCTCCACGGCGTCGTGGAGCAACGCCGCCGCGACGGCGTCCGCGGATCCGCCCGCGGACAGCACGAGGCGCGCGGTGCCCACCACGTGATTCGCGTAGGGGACGTCGGGGCGATCGATCTGCGTCTGTCCCTCGTGCGCCGCCTTCGCGAGCCGGAGCGCGGTGAGGATCCTGTCGCGATCTTGCGGGACGAACCGACGCCCGACCTGCTCGATCAGCTGCCGCTCGTTGTCGTCGACGCGGAGGTCCGCCTCCACCCACGCGATCACGCGCGGCGCGACACCGCGACGAATCAACTTGGCCGCGAGCGGGAAGTTGTCGGGCGCGGGGAGGGCGTGCGGCCCCGGCGGCGTGAGGTTCTCGCGCGGGAAGAAGTGATCGAACGCCGCCGACGAGTTGAACAGCCCCGCCTCCACGCTGAAGCCTGCGCCGTACGCGCGCGCGAGCTTCGCCTCGTGACGGTTCATCTTCGTCGCGAGCGTCGCCGCCGGGAGGTGCCCGGACGGGAACGACTCGCGATGCACCGTGCGCCCGGCGGGATCGGTCACGACGAACCCGACGACGTCTCTCGCTCTCACCACCACGACTTCACCCAGTTCCAAGCCTTCTTCGCGGCGCCCGCGATCGCTTTGCGGTTCTCGTAGACGACGGCTCCTCCGTACGCGACGGCGCCACCCGCGATCAGCACCGGGTTCGCCGTCGCGACGCCCGCGATCATCGCGGCACCCGCGCCGGACTTCACGGCGCCGGTCACGCCCTTCTCGACGTTGCCGTCGCGGATGCCGACGTAGATGTTCTTCGCGCCGTCGACGACCGCGACCGCGCCGCCGGTCGTCGTGCCCAGTCCGACGCGGCCGGCCATCAACGCGGCGGAAGACACGATGCTCCCGGTCCCCGCGGCGACGTCCGCGCCGCCTTCGACGTACTTGCCGTCGCGCAGCTCATTGACGCCGTCCGCGGTCTGGATCGCGCCGCCGACCACGCCCGCGACGCCGAGCGCCTTGCCCGCGGCGCGACCGACCTTCGCCTTCGTCGAAAGCTGTGGCGCCGGCTTGTCGGGGAGCGCCGCGGGGAGCGCTTCCTCCGCCGCCTTCTTGAAGCCCTGGAGATCGCGCGCGAGATCGGGGACGTCTTCGACTGCCTTCCCCGCGGCGTTGGCGTCGCGGATGCGACCCATCAACGACGTGTACTCCTTCTCCAAGTGCGCGGGCAGGCGCGCGCCGTTCGTGTCGCCCTTGTAGAACGTGGTGTCGTGCAGCGAGATCTGCTGCCCGCCCTTCGTCGTGAGCTTCTGATCGATGAACTTCGAGATGTCGCGCGACCCGAGCTGCACCTCGTGCGGCATCCCGCCCGCGTCGACGACGTCGTGGATGCGCCCCGTGTAGCCCCACCGGTTCGGGTTCTCGATGTAGTTGCCCTTGAGCTTCGCGGCCTCGCCGAACGTGTCTTCGACCGCCTTCTGCGCGCGCGTCACGTTCTCGAACCCGGGCTTCGGCGGGAGGTCGGCGCGCACGCCGGAGATGTCCTTCACGTCGCCGAGCTTCATGCCGGGCGTCTCGCGGAGCTTGTTGAACAGCGACGTCTTGTCCTTCGCGCGCCCGTACACGTGCGCGCCCTCCACGCCCGCGTCCTCGAGTGTCTGCGAGAGCTTGCGCGTCATCTCGATGTTCTTCGCCGTGGCCTGTCGGTGGACCTTCTCGAGCCGGATGTCGTCGGGGCCGCTGAGCTTGTCGGCGGTGAGGTTCGGGTTGGGCGGCGCGAGCTCACCGCGCGCCGCGTACGCCGCCGGCCCCTGGAGCACGCCGGGCGCCGCGCCGAGGTGCGGGTCGCGCTGCGTGCGATCGGGGCGGGCGTCGGGGCGCGCCGAGACCGGCGGGGTCGAGGGCTTCGCGTTCGGCGCCTTCGCGTTCGGCGCCCTCGCGGGGTTCGCCGTCGACTTGGCGTTGGGCTTGGCGTTCTTGTTCGGCGGGCGCCGCGCCGCCGGCTTCTTCGCGGCGGGCTTCTTCGTCGTCGGCTTCTTCGCGGGCGCGCGCTTCCGTGACGCAGGCGGGCGCTTCACCGTCGGTTTCGGCGGAGCTCGAGGAGCGGGCGCAGCGGGCTTGACCACGATCGGTCCGATTGCAGCGCCCGTACCAGCGAACGATCACGAGCGAAGCCGCACCGATCGGCGGCGGGCCCGAGTGCAATGCACCGCGCTCGGTTCAGGAACGCAGCCGCGACGGGACTTCGATCAACAGGTCCGCTTCGATCAGCAGCAGCGCCATCGCCATCATGCGTTCGCGCTCGTGGATGCGTGCCTCGATCGCCTGCCTCAGGGTCTGGCTCACGGCGAACGCTTCGGCGGCGTCGCGATCCGCGGCGTCGAGCTGCATCTCTTCGACGGCTTCCGCGAAGCGCCACGACGGCTCGTGTTCGACGTCGATGCGCGGCATCAGGCGCTCGAGGATCCGCGCCCCCGGCAGCGCGTGCTTCACCAACGCGGGAAGGAGCGCGAGCACGGAGTCGGCGACGGGCGGCCCGTACATCAGCGTCGGGTCCGCGTTGAACGTGTAGTCGGCGTCCTTCCACTGGAACATCGCGGTCGAGCGCGCGCGCATCACGTCGAGCGGCGCGGGCGTCGCGAAGCCCTCGTTGCGCGCGATTCGGTCGAGCGCCTGGCGCTCTTCGACGACGGTGTGGAGCAAACGCGGCATCGCGTCTGCCGAGACCCAGCCGCCGTCGACCAGGACGTTGGGGAGCTGCATCGACGGGACGTTCGTGCGGAGGCGCGTCGGCTTGCCGTCGTGGACGAGGAGCTCGTACCAGAGCTCTTCCGTCTCATCGATCTTGGCGACCGACAGCGTCCCGGTCGCGCGGTCGCGCGCGAGCACCGCGAGCAGCGTGGGGATGCGGCGCTGCGCGGCCGACCCGACCACGGTCACGTTCGTGGGGGGCGCGCCGAGCTCCGCCAACAGATCTTGGCCGGTGAGCTCCGCGTACTCCTTCGCTTCGATCCAATACTTGTCGTCGACGGAGATCGAGATCGTGCGACCGATCTCGGCCGCCTCGGCGAGGCGACGGTGCGCCGCGGCGAAGTCGAGCGGGCCCTCGGAGTTCGCGCCGGCGCGCCGCACGTAGAACGCGTACGGACCGGCGTAGGGATCCGTGTCGGCCGCGAGGAGCGCCGCGTCCGCCGGAGCCGGTCCCTGCGACACGGTTGGCGTGGGCGCGATGCCGGACGCCGGCGACATGATCCCGTGATCGTCGCGCAGCGTCTGGTCCATCGGATCCGAGTAGTCGACCGGCGTGTGGTCGACGAGCGCGCGCACGCCTTCGATGTCGTCGGTCGGGAGGCGGTGCGCCGCGATCGGGAGCTCGCCGGGGCGGTGCGTGGGATCGAGCAGCGCGTCGCCGGTCGCGAGCTCGTCGAACGATTCACGCGGGAGGTCTTGGCTCTCCGTCTCGCGGACCTCGGGGACCTCGATGAAGCCCGAGCTCGTGTCGACCGAGAGCGCCGCCATCGACCCCGTCGTGTTGGCGCTCGGCGCGCGCAGCCCGGTGATCACGGAGACCACGTCGCGCACGTCCTTTCGGCGCACCGGTCCGTGGAGGTCGTGGAGCACCGAGAGCAGATCCGTCTGGAACGCTTCGGCGCTCTCGTAGCGATCCTCGCGCTCTACCGCGAGCGCACGCAGGACGATCTCGTCGAGCGCCTTCGGTAGATCCGTCGCGACCTCCGACGGCGCGCGCCGCCGCTCCGGATCGCAGATCGCGAGCATCGCCTGGACCTCGGAGAGCGAACCGAACAGGCGGCGGTGCGTGAGCGCCTCCCACAGCACGACGCCGATCGTGAACAGGTCGGCGCGGTGATCGAGCGGCTTGTTGTTGAGCTGCTCCGGCGACATGTACGCGAGCTTGCCCTTGAGTTGTCCGGCCTGCGTCGTCGGCGACTTGCCTTCGTAGTCCGCGACGCCGAAGTCGGAGAGCTTCACCTGCCCGAGCTGCGAGATGAAGATGTTGGACGGCGTAGCGTCGCGGTGGATGACGTTGCGCGGGTTGCCGTCCTCGTCGCGCAGGCCGTGGACGTAGGACAGCGCCTCGAGTGTCTCCGAGATCGTGTGGACGGCGAACCAGGTGGGGACGCGGAGCGAGCGCTTCGACGCGGCGCCGAGGAGCAGCTCCAAATCGATCCCTTGAATGTACTCCATCACGATGAAGAACTTGCCGTCGTCCGCGACGCCGAGCTCGTAGACGGTGGCGATGTTGTCGTGATGAGCGGCGGCCGCGATCTTCGCCTCCTCGACGAACATCCGGACCACGAGGTTGTCGTGCGCGAGTCGCGGGAGGATCCGCTTGATGACGACGGTCTTGTTGAACCCGGACGGCCCGACGAGGCGCGCGCGGAAGATCTCCGCCATGCCGCCGTAGCCGATGCGCTCCAGGAGCTCGTACCGCCCGCACGGCACCGGGTCGTCCGGTGTGGGGTTCGCGAACCCGAGGTACATCGCGCGGGAACTTACCACGCACGCGTCGAGGAGGCCTCTTTCAGAACCAGATGTGCGCCTGCATGAAGAAGTCCGGCCGCACGCCGTCGGGGCGGTCCACGAGCAACCGAACCTGCGGCTGGAGCGTGAGGCCAGCGACCGGGCTGAGGTCCGTGCCCACGATGAAGCGCTGCTGGAGGCCGGCGCTGCCCCCGAGGTCCCGGTTCCCGAGGTCGTATTTCAGGCGGAGGCTCACTCCGTTGAAGAGCGTCACCCAGACCTCGTGCATCATCGCGTAGAACGTCGTGGCCTCGGCGGTCACGGGCGCGGGCCTCCGACCGAGGCTGAACTCACCGAGGTAGGTCACGGGGATCGAGTTCGAGAGCGTGAAGGGGTTCAGGCCCCAGGCGACGCCGATCGCGTCGAGGTCACCGCGGCTGTCGACGCCGTCGCGCCGCTTCATCATCGCGTGCGCGCCGACCGACCACGCGAGGTCGCGCCAACCGACGTTCGCCGCGAGCCCGAAGCCGCCGTCCTCCACGCCCGAGAACGCGCTCACGCTCGCGTACGGATAGTTCGGTGCGACGCCGAGCTCCACGCCGACCACCGTGTCCTCGGATTGTGAGACGTCCATCTCGAAGTACTCGCGCGTGAACGAGGTGTGGTCGGCGATGTACGTCCCGAACCCGGGCATGAAGATGCCGGCCTTCGCGTAGGCCATGAACGGGAGCTCGTGGGCCATCGCGTATGCGTTCCGCGCGAAGAACGGCAGGCGGTCCTGCGTCACGGTGGCGATCGGCCCCGACACGCGGCCGCGCCCGGCGAGCGTCCCGGCGAACGTGAGGTGTTCGATCGGGTGGAAGGACGCGTGCAAGTCGAGTTGCATCGGGAAGAACGACTCGCTGCCACTCCAGTAGGCGGCGCGGAGATCGCCGCCCAGCGCGAACATCGGATCCGCGTTCAGGTCGCCGTAGCGCCCGTCCCAGAACGCGTACTCCGAGGGGCCGCCGAACGGTTTGCCGAAGCTGGTTCGACCTCCGACTCGGTTCTGTCCGACGCCGGCCAACACCTGCGCGTAGTTCGACGGGATCGGAAATCCGGGGAAGCGGTCTGCGCTCCCGTCGTCGGCGGGGGTCCACAGGTACCGGAGGAGCGCGTCGCGAACGCCGGCGTCGATCAGCTCGCGGTCGTAGTCGGAGTACGAGCGCTCCTGCATGTTCATCGTCGAGAGCGTCGACTCACCGTAGTAGCGGCCGGAAGCGTTGCGGAGCCCGCCGCCCGTGGGGTTGGTGTGGCAAGCCATGCAAGACATGTTGCACTTGCGCTTGGAGAGTTCGGGATTGTTCCAGCCGTCGGTGTCTTGGTAGGTCGGGCTGACGTGGCAGTTGCCGCACGTCCGGCCGGAGCGCAGCGCGTATTGCGGCAACGCGAACGCGGAC
Organism: bacterium; assembly: GCA_030426505.1. GTDB lineage: Bacteria > Myxococcota > Kuafuiibacteriia > Kuafuiibacteriales > Kuafuiibacteriaceae > JAUHYN01. Next base: position 8,771 of record JAUHYN010000113.1, read on the forward strand.
GACGGCGCGAGGAAGAGGAGCGTGAAGATCAGGCGCCTCACTCGGCCGCTCCCGTCACGACCCACCGCACGAAGATCACTTGTTCGCTCGGGGTCATCTTGAGCTTCGCTCCGGTCGGCATCGAGTAGGGCTCCCAGTCACTGCACGGCGTCCGCGGGACTTCGGGGTCGCGCGCCGCGGGGAGGAGCGCGTCGGCGTAGCGCTCGATGAGCTCCGGTTCGATCGCGACGCACGCGTTCTTCACGCGCGCGGCGTAGAGGTTCTCGTAGAGGTCGAGCTCCACGCCGCCGGAGCGCAGCCCGTCACTCGCGTGGCAGGCCTCGCAGTAGCGATCCATGAGCGGCGCGATGTCGACGGCGTAGGTCGGCGTCGCGTCGTAGAGCGCGGGATCGACCGCGTCGAAGGAGCGCTCGGGACCGCAGGCGATCAGCGCCGTGGCCGTGAGGAGGGCGGCCGTCAGTCGTTCCATTTTTCGCCGTGGCACGTGTAGCAGCTCGGTCCGTCGCTCCCGAAGAGGCGGCGCTCGAGGTTGGGGGGGCTGTCTTCGAAGTCGTAGTTCCCGTGGCAGCCGGTCGCGTCGCACGACAGCTGCGCGTCGGGCGGTCGCGTCGTCGGACAGGCGGCGCCCTTGTCGTCGCGGTCGTCGTCGCCGCAGTTGAAGGGGTGTTCGTACCGACGCGCGTGGAGCGCGCCGTCCTCTTCGTGGTCGTGGATCGGGTGTTCGGGGGGCGCCTCGAACTTGGGGATCCCGCAAGCCGTGAGGGCGAGGAACAGGAGCGAAGCGTACTTCATCGCGGACCGGGGACTCGGGTCGTCGCCGAGTCCACCGGTATCTTCGTCGCATCCGAGCGCGAGATTGATGAAAAAACTTCGCGTGTGCGCTCCGTCGCGCGCGGGGGTTCCGAGGAACCCCGAAGGCCGCTCCGCCGGAGGCGTTCAGGCGGCGGGCCGGCGGCGCTGCGACTTCGCGAGGACCGAGGCGCAGCGCGCGCGGAGTGCGGGCATGCCCGAGAGGATCTGCTGCGTCTGCGCCTTGAACTGCTGGATGTCCTGGAGGCGATCCATCAGCTGCGCGCGCGCCACGCGACGATCGTCCCCCTCGGAGGTCTCGTACCGCGACAGCGTCTCCTGCACGCGGTCGATGAAGCTCGTCGCTTGCTGGGCCAGCTCGATCGCGACCTCGTCCATCGTGTCGTCCGTCGCGGTCTCGAGCTTGTCGCGCAGCGCGCTCCGCAGCTCCTTCGGCAGCTCCTTGGTGAGGTCTCGAGCGATCACTGGTTCATCCCCTGCGCCGCCGCGGATGCCCTGGAGCATCTTCTCGAGCGTGTCGTACTTGTCCATGACCCGCTTCATCTCGGCGATCATCTGTTCGACCTCGTCGTCCTCGCGATCCATGTCCATCTTGAGGCGCTCTTTCTCCTCGGACCACAGCTTGTAGTCGTTGCTGGTCTTGTCCTCGGGGACGTCGTTGAGGTGCGTGCGGTACTTGTGGTCCGCGACGTCCGTCGCGAGCTGCTGGTTCGCGATCTCCTGCGACATGGTCTCGATGCGCTTCTGGAAGAGGCCCATCATCAGGATGAGCAGCAGCAGCATGACGTCGCCGAACGAGTAGTTCCCGATGATGCCCATCTCCTGGAGCTGGGTGAGCCCCTCGGTGGAGACGTCGGAGACGTTCATCTCGCCGTTCGCGAGGATGAAGTTGGTGGCCTCGACGATGCCGTCGATCGAGTCGTTCTCGCCGAAGAGCCCGAGCTCCTTCATGCGCTCGGCCTCGTTCTTCGTGAGCGAGCCGTCCATGAACATCTCGGCGACCTCGGCCATCTTCGCCGGGTCGAGCTGCGAGAAGCCGAGGGCCGACAGGAAGCTCTCGACCTCGCCCTTGTCCACGGTCCAGCCGCCGAGGAACGCTTGGAGCGACGCGTTGAGGTTGCGCACGTCCTCGGGGTTCAGGCCGGCGCAGTGGAGCTTCTTCATCGCGTCGGAGTCCTTGCCGCCCGCGTCGACCACGCCGTCCTGGATGACCTGCATCAGGAGGACGAGGAGGTGCGGCGGCAGGTTGGCGAGCTTCTTCTTGAGCGCCGAGGAGATGCCGCGAATTCCGCCGTCGCTGACGAGCTGGGCGAAGGTCTCCATCTGAAAATCGGTGGCGTTGTTGCGGGCGTTGGTCGTGGTGTTCATTGCGAGTCTCCTTGGGGGGTGTCGGTTTCGGAGGGACTCCAAAGCATCCGGCGTGCCACCCGTTTCGGGGGGTCTGGCGGGGGCGATCGTGTGCACTGTCGAAGGGCTGCACCGCTTCCGTTGCGCCGCCGAATTTCGTTGCACACGATCGCGTCGACGGGTGGATTTCGCTCGGCCCGAGACCTCCGGCCCAATGAAATCCGCAGCTTGAAGTACGCCCTCTAGGACGGACCCAACGAATTTCGAGTTGGCGCGGCCGTTGCGAAGGAGGGGCATCGTGATGACGACGCTCGCTCCGCACACGCACTACCACCGCCGCCGCATGGAAGAGGCCCTCGTCGTCTTCTCACTCACGCAGAGCCTCCACGAGCGCGTCGGCGCGCGCGCCGAACCCGACGTCGGCAGTGGCCTCCGCACCGCCGTCGCGAACGACTCGATCCTCTCCGCGCTCTCGGTCGGCACGCGCACCAGCCTCTTCCGCACCGTCTCCAAGACGAAGGATCGCGCGGCGCAGCGCGGGCTCCTCGCGCTGTGCCGCGAGGCGGGCTTCGGTCGGCTCCCGTCGTCGCTCCAGCGCCGCCTGCTCGACTTGCTCCCCACCCACGCGCTCTCGCCGCGCCTCCTCGCCGACCTCACCGCGATCCTCCGCGCGCCGCTCCTCGAGCAGCCGTCGCACCGCATCAAGGCCGTCCTGATCGAGGAGTTCGCGCGCCTCGCCGAGACGCCCAACGCGCGCCGCGACCTCGCCGTCGTCGCCAACCTCCCCGCGCTCGTCGAGCTGCGCACCGAGGAGCAGGTCGAGCTCGTCCGCTACGTCGGCGGCCCGACCCTCGCCGCCAACGCCGCGCCGATGCGTCGTCAGCGCGTGCAGCTGTTCTGGAACGTCCGCCGCGCCTCGCTGATTCGCCTCACGCGCGACCGTCGCTTCGTGTCGATGCCGCCCGCCACGCAGGCGCACCACCTCCGCGACTTCCTCCACGGCCGCTGCCTCGAGGTGTACTTCCTCGACGCCACGCACGTGAATGGACACGGCGCCCTGGTGTTCGGTGCGCCGAGCGATCCGAAGAGCCTCTCGTACGGCCGCCGCTGGGTCGTCGCGAAGCACAACAAGCCGGTCGCGAAGCTCTACAACCCCGACCCGTCGGTGCGCTCGAAGTGGCAGACGCCGAACGGCGCGAAGTCGACCGAGTACGCGTTCACCGCGTACAAGATCTCGCGCCTCCTCGAGCTCACGCTGATCGATCACGTCGAACGCGCGTACGTCGTCAGCGACGACCTCCGCATCACCGGCCGCGCCCTCGGCGTCCAGGCCCGCTCCTTCGTGGGACAGGCCGAGTTCGTCGGCGAGGTCGCCGAGTTCCTCACCCAGCTCGCCGCGCACTCCGGCGGGGTCGAGCGCCGCGACGGCTACCTGAAGGGCGGCGAAGAGAAGGTGACGAAGGCCGAGGCGCCCAAGGCGGCGAACGATCTGCTCGCGCAGTTCCTCAGCGCGTGATCGCCGAACTAGCTCTCAGCGACCAGCGGGCAGCCGGCAGCTCCTCGGTGCGACGCTTCGGCGCCTGATGCGCTCGGGAGATCTTGCTGCGGACTGGAAGCTATTTGCTGGGGGCTCTCAGCGACCAGCGACCAGCGGGCAGCCCGCAGCTCCTCGGTGCGACGCTTCGGCGCCTGATGCGCTCGGGTGATCCCGTCGCTCCAAAACTGACCCACCCGACGCCCTAAAACTGACCCACCCCTCAAGCGGCCGATCGACCGGGATAGCCCTGCCTGATCTGCCAAGGAGGTGC
>JAUHYN010001263.1 GCA_030426505.1 bacterium
TGACGTCGCGTTCGGGTCGAACGCGACGACGAGGTGCGCGGGGCCCTCGAGGCTCGGGTCGTGGGTCGCGTCTTGGTCTCCGTTCGCGAGGACGGAGCGGCGGAGCGCGGGGCCGACGAACGCGGGCTCGACGCGCCACGCGCGTGTCGCGAGTTCGAAGAGCTCCGGTCCGAACGACGCCGCACCCAGACGCATCGCGAGCGCCGCGACGCGCAGCCACCACGGGGCGCCGAGGCCGTCGGGCGGGTCCGAGAGCATGGAGAGGATCAGCGGCGTCGCGACGTCGAGCGGGAGGCTCCCCACCGCGGCGAGGACGTTCGGATCGAGGTCTTCGGTCGGACAGAAGACCATGTACTTGTCGACCTGTTCGGGGCGCTCGAAGCGGATCGCGCCGTTCGCGGCCGCGCCGATCTGCTTCAACAGGTGCGCGCCGGAGCCGTACGCGCTGCGCGCGAACAACGTCCGAATCTCGCGGCGGCGCTCGAGGAGCGCGACGCGACGGTGAAGCGCGAGCGCGGCGCCGGGAGCCGCGGCGATCGCGTTGAGCGCGGAGGCCGCCCGTGTGGCGAGCTGCGGCGGATCGACGCCTTCGTCGAGGACGTCGATCAGGGCGTCGGTCGCCTTGCCGTAGCGGCGCGCGAAGACGTGGCGTTCGAGGCGTTGCAGCGACTTCATGAGGCGACCCTCTTGGTGTGGAGCGCGGTCGCGAGCTCGGTGGAGGCAGCGACGAAGCGCGGAGGCTCTTCGATGGTGACGGCGCGTTCGAGCGCGTCGCAGACGTATGCGATGTCGTCGTCGTCGAGGGCGGTGTGGAACGGGAGGCCGAGCAGGTGCGGCGCGAGGTGCTCGGTGACGGGGAGCTTCGGATCCGCCGGGACGTACGGCGCGAACGCGGGGTGGTCGACGAGCGTCGGGACGTACCAGCGGCGCGTGTGGACGCCGACGTCGGCGAGGCGCGCCGCAACGGTGGCGGCGTCGGCGACGAGGCGGACGATCAGCAGCGCCGGAGCGCGCGCGGTCGGCCACGACTGGAGCTGAACGCCGTCCATCCCACGGAGGTGTCGACGGTACGCAGTCCAGACGCGTTGACGACGGCGAAGGAGTGCGGGCCAGCGCTCGAGCTGCGCGAGTCCGACGGCGGCGTGGTACTCGGAGAGCTTCGCGTTGGTGCCGAAACGCTCGACGACGCCGTCGACGAAGCCGAAGTTGGTGTAGATGCGCGCACGCGCGGCGAGCTCCGGATCCGCCGAGACGAACGCACCGCCTTCACCGATGCCGAATGGCTTGGTCGCGTGGAAGCTGAACGCCACGGAGGTGGTGCGGCCGATCGACTGTTCGCCGAACGCGGGCGCGGCGTCGATCAGGACCGGGACGCCGGTGTCGATCGTGAGTTGGTCCCACTCGTCGACGGCCGTCGCGCGGCCGTACGTGGTGACGGGCATGACGAGGTCGATGCGCTGCTCGGCGATCACGCGGCGCGCGATCTTCGGTGTGAGCTGCCAGCGCCGCGGGCAGACGTCGCTGAAGACCGGGACGTGACCCGCGCCGATGATCGCGAGCGCGGAGGCCGGGAACGTGAGCGCGGGGACGAGGACGCGCGAGCCCGGCGGGAGTTGGAGTGCGGCGAGGCCGGCGTCGATCGCGGAGGTGCCCGTCGAGCAGGTGACGACGCGGGTCTCGCTCGGCGCACCGACCGACGCGAGCAGGCCCTCGAGGCGATCTTCGAGTTCCCGCACGAGCGGACCGAAGTTCGTGTACCAGCGCGCGGTGTCGACGCGCTCCAGGTACGGCGCGACCATCGCGCTACTGGGAAGATCCGGAACCAGGCAGGCGATGTTCTTGGGCGCGTCGACCATGTGATCCATCCGGAGCCGTCTCGGGCTCTTCATGGATATTCGGTGTCTCTTTGTAGAACTTGAGTGCGGGGTCGCCGACTCAAGTCAGGACAGTCTGGTCCGATCCGGATCATTCGATGACCCCCGACGCCGCCCTCGATGCCCTCGAAGTCCATGTCCGCGACCGAAGCCACGAACCCGCCCTGGAGGGCCTCGCGCGCATGGCGTGGGCGCTCGAGCGCGGCGCGCGCTTCGAGGACGACTCGGGCGTCGCGTCGACGCGCCTCGCGGCCGTGACCGCGCAGCTCCTCACCGACCCGACGCTCCAGCTCTCGCACGAGGGCTTCTTGCGCCTCGTCGGGCTCAATCGCGTGTGGGCCGGGGTGTTCGCCGCGGGTGGGTTCGGGACGGCCGCGCACGCACTCGCCGCGCTCCCGTCCGTGAAGAAGGTCGCGCGCAGCCCGCGCTGGATGCTGTGGAGCCCCGAGACGCTCGACGACGCCGCGATGCGCGCGCTCGAGCGGATGCCGCCGTCGGAGGCGCTCCCGATCACCGCGGCGCTGCTGTCGCACCGCGTCGTCACGACGTCGTCCGCCGAGGCGACGCGCAGTCGCTTGATCGAGCGGAGCGGTCGCCTCGCGAAGGCTCGCCTCGATCCCGCGAACCTCGACGTGCTCGCCGCGG
>JAUHYN010001264.1 GCA_030426505.1 bacterium
CATCCTCACCGTCATCGTCCTGCGCTGCCTCTTCTGGCTCGCGCCCGCGATGAACTACGCGCTCGCGATGTCGACGGTGCGCTTCCGCCACTTCGTGATCGGCTCGGCCGTCGGCCTCGCCGCGCCCATCGCGCTCGTGACCTGCCTCTCCGAGTTCTTCCGCTGAGCGAGTTCTTCCGCTGAGCGAGTTCTTCCGCTGAGCCCTACGTTCGAGGCCGCCCGAAGAGCAGGCGGTTCTTCGGCGTGATCGTGTCCGGGATCGTCTGCGTATGCACGTCGTAGCCGGCGTCGCGGAGGCGCGCCGCACGCACGACGTCGATCGCGAGCGAAGGCTCGAGCCACCCGGCGAGCCCGCCCTGATCCTGCTTCGAGAACGAGTGGCAGCACGGCAACACCGCGACCCGCGCGCGCGCCTCGATCGCCTTCGTCAACACGCGGTCCGTCAGGCCGCCGCACGCGTGCGCCGCCACCACGCGGTCGGTCCCACGTCGACGTCCTCCACGTCACCGCGCACCAACTCGACCTTGTCCGCGAGCTGCGGAAACGCCGCGACCAACGAGGCCTGCACTTCGAACGCGCAGGGCGGGAGCTTGCGATCCACCGCGACGCCACCCGGGCAGCCGCCCTTGTCGAGCAACACCATCAACTGCGCGACCACACCGTGACCGCACGCGAGGTCGACGACGCGCCCGCCCTTGAAGCGACGCCGCGTCCGACGCGCGACCTCCCACGACTCGTAGAGCTCCTTCCTCGGCAGGCACTCCGCGTCACACACCGCGCGCGCGACGCGATCGAAGAGGAGCTCGCCCGGGAAGTTGACCTTCGACGGCGCGTGAAGCCGCTTTCGCGAGTGCGGATCGTGGACGTCGGTCACTGCGCCGACACGAGTTGCCCGCTCACGCGGACGCCGCCCACGAAGAGCTTGAAGTCGACCAAGAGGCCCGTCTCGACCTCGTAGTACCGCGGCATCCCGTCCTCACCGACGAGCGTCCACGCGCGCCACCGCTGGTGGAGCACGATCTCGGAGGTCGTGCGGCGATCGCTCGGGAGCCACAGCAAGCCGGGGCGCGCCATCGTCGAGGTCAACACGAGCGGGTACTCGATGGGGAGGAGCTCCTCGTCGATCGGGACCAGGCGATCGTCGACCGGGATCGACAGCGTCTTCTTCGGCGTGTGCATCTGCAGCTCGAGGCCGTCCTCGACGTCGACGAGCCGCGCGCGCAAGACGTACGACTGGGCGTCCTCGCCCGCCCTCTCGCTGACCATGTACGAGAGCACGCCGCCGGCCTCGATCGGCGCCGCCTCCGTGAACGGGTTCCGGCAGCCCCACGCGAGGAGACAAGCGAGCGCGATCGTGACGCGCCGCACGAACACGGCGGAACGATCGCACGCGGGGTTGTCGCGGTCCATTGGAACCCGACTGGCGCGCCCGATCGCGGTCGGCTACGATTCCTCTCGGCGAGCCCGTGGGAGGCACGCCGACAACGCGCGAACCCGAGTCCGATGCGGGTTCGACCAACGAAACACTCGGCCTGGTTTAGAGCCTAGCTCGACGTAAACGGCCCAGTGCCGGCGACAGTTGCCGGGGGAGGTAATGCAAGCGTGCACGAACATAACGGTCTGACGAGGAGTGCAAGCTGAGCGAGCTCCACTCCTCGTGGAGGCCAGCCCCGGCGACGGGCGCCTTTGGGCGTCCGTCGCCTTTTGTCTTTCTAGCTCTCAGCGACCAGCGGGCAGCCGGCAGCTCCATGGTGCGGCGCTTCGGCGCCTGATGCGCTCGGGAGATCTTGCTGCGGACTGGAAGCTATTTGCTGCGCGCTCCTAGGGGATCACTTCTCGGCCGCGGCCGGGACCACCACGATCCCATCCGAGTCCGCGTAGAGCCGATCCCCCGGGACGAACGTGACCCCGCCGAACGTGACGGGCTCGTCTTCGATCCCCTCGCCCCGCTTCTTGGTCTTCCTCGGGTGGACGCCGAGCGCGTGGACGCCGATGTCGATGCCGCGGATCTCGAGCGCGTCGCGAATGCAGCCGTAGACGACGACGCCCGCCCACCCCTGGTCGCTCGCGAGCTGCGCGAGGTTGTCCCCGAGGAGCGCGCACCTCAGGCTCCCGCCCCCGTCCACGACGAGGACCCGCCCATCGCCGGGGCGGCCGAGCACCGTCCGCACGAGCTGGTTGTCCTCGAAGATCTTCAGCGTGGCGATCGGGCCCGCGTAGCGCTCTCGGGCGCCGAAGGATGAAAAGCCCGGGTCGACGACGAGCGCGGCGTCCCCGGCCTCGTCGCTGACGTCTGCGGTCGCCCTGTACGGCAAGACAGTCATCCTCTCGGCCTATCACACTAAACCGACCGTGTGGTTAACTCGCCAGGCTTTGCGGAGCTACCAGCCCCGCCCCGACCTGAGCGGAATCGACACGTCGGGGCCGGCCGACCATCGCTACGAGATCCTCGGGCGCATCGCGTCGGGCGCGATGGGCCAAGTGTTCCTCGCGCGCATGCGTCGCCGCTCCGGTGTG
>JAUHYN010001265.1 GCA_030426505.1 bacterium
CCGAGGGCCCTCAGGAGCACGATGAGGGACTCTTCGGAGGCGTCGTAGCGCGTGCCGTGCGCGTCGAAGAACGTGCGCTCCACGGCAAAATGCACCGCGAGCTCGTCCAGTTCATGTCGCGCGCCAATCACGCCTGCCCGGGGCCTTCGCTGATATCGCCGATCTTGTAAAGAGCTAACGGGGGGCGGGGGCTTGCAACAGCCGGGAAACGAGCGGTGCGGCCTGAATCGGCTTCGTGGTGACCGCGTAGCCGGCCTTGTCGGCCCAGGATCGAACACCGTCGTTGGAACCGTACGGCACCATCAGGACGATGCGCTCCGGGTGGTGACCGTGCGCGAACGTCATCATCTCGAGCTTCTTCTGGAGCGCGTCGTCGCCGAGCGAGGTGTCGAGGAAGACCAGGTCGAACTGCCGGCGCTTCAGGAGGCGATCGCACTCCTCGAGCGAGCGCGCGACGGTGAGCTCCGATGTCGGGACCTCGCTGCGGATGAGACCGACGGTCGAGAGGTCGGCGTCCACCACGAGGATCTTGCTCTCCGTCCGTTCGTCGGGCGTCAGTACGACCGCGCCCGACTCGGAGCGCGGGACGAGACGATCGAAGCGGACCGCGAACGTCGTGCCCGCGCCGGGGGTCGACTCGAGGTCGAGCTTCGCGCCCAGGTCGTCGACGATGCGCTTGACGATGAATAGCCCGAGCCCGGTCCCGACGCCGCGTCGCTTCGTCGTGAACATCGGCTCGAACACGCGCTTCTGCAGATCGCTCGGGATGCCGGGGCCGTCGTCCGCGACCTCGACCAGGACGTGATCGTCGGCCTCGCGCGTGCGGACCACGATGTGGCCCGGGTGCTCGTGCGTCGCGAGCGCTTGGATCGCGTTGGTCACGAGGTTCACGAGGACCTGTTGCACGCGGAGCTCGTCGGCGACGACCAGCGCGACGTCCTCGACGTCCGCAGTGAGTGACTCCGGACCGGGCGTCTGCGGGCGGAGCATCTGCACGACGCGGCGCGCGGTCGCGGAGAGATCCACGAACCCGGTCGTCGCCTCCTGCGGCGCGACGAACTCCATGAAGTTCGTCGTGAGCGTCTGCATGCGCCGGGTCTGTTGTTCGATGTCCTGGAGCGACTCGTGGACCTCGCCGAGCGCGCCGAGCGTGGTGTCGTCGTGCGGGAGTCGCAGCATGGCCTCGAGCGCGATCGCGACGTCGAGCATCGTGCTGCCGATGACGCTCTTCATCTCGTGCATCGCCATCGCGCACATCATCCCGGCGGACGCGAGGCGGTCCCGGTGTTCGAGCGCCTCGCCGTCGATGCGCTGCGTGGTCACGTCGGTGAACGTCATGACGTCGAGGCGACGGCCTTCGAGCTCGATGGGCGAGGCGACGCCCTTGCGCAGCACGACGACCGACTGATCCGACCGCGTAATCGTGACGTCGCTCGTCACGAGCGGCGACAGCGCGCTCGCGTCGATGCCGTACCCGGTGAGCACCTGCACGATCGCGCGTCCCTCGACGGCGCGATCGCCGAGCGCGAACACGCGACGAAACGCGCGATTCGCATACACGACGCGTCCGCTCTCCGTCGCGACGACCGCGCTGTCGATCGCGTCGAGGAGAGCCGTTATCGCGCCGCGGGGATCGGACATCGTATGCGCTCGTCAGTGCGGGGTTCGTTCGCGTGACGCGACACGAACGATGCCATCACACCAGACGTTTGTAAGGTCGAATTGCCCGATTCAGCAAACAACTCGACAGCGCTGGAATCATTAGCGCGTGTCACGTGCACGGACTCGCGCGGTGTCTTCCAGACATCGTGTGACGAGCGCGGTCCACCCGGTCTGATGACTCGCGCCGAGTCCGCGCCCGTCGTCGCCGTCGAAGTACTCGTAGAACAGCACGAGATCCCGGAATGCGTCGCGATCTCGGTACGCGTGGTCGTCGCCATGACAGGGCCGCGAACCTTCGGCCCCCCGACGAAACAGCGACGCGAGGCGATGTGACAGGTCGGACGCGATCGCTCCCAGATCGAGAAAGCGCCCCGTCCCGGTCGGATACTCCACGCGGAGGGCATCACCGTAGAAGTGGTGATAACGCTGAAGCGCTTCGATCAGGAGGAAGTTCATCGGCAGCCACACGGGTCCGCGCCAGTTCGAGTTGCCGCCGAACATCCACGAGCGCGACTCGGCCGGCGTGTACTCCACGCCGAAGTGTTCGCCGTGGACCTCGAGCGCGTACGGATGATCCGCGTGGAAGCGCGAGAGCGATCGAACGCCGTACGGCGAGAGGAACTCGCGCTCGTCGAACACGTAGCGCAACACGCGTTCGAGTCGCGCGCGTGAAGGCACCGCGAGCAAGCGGTGACCGTGACTGTCGCCTGCGTGTTCGAGGTACGTGATGTGCGCGGCGAGGTCGCGGCGATTCTCCATGAACCAGCGCATGCGCTTCGCGAAGCCGGGGAGGGCGCGGATGACGTCGTCTTCGAGCACCTCCACCGCGAACAGCGGGACGAGCCCCACG
>JAUHYN010001266.1 GCA_030426505.1 bacterium
TGCACGATGTCGAGCTCGAACTCCGGGAAGATCTCCTGCTTCACCTGCGTGCCGACGATCGCGCCGCCCACGAGCAGCACGAGCATCAACAGGTTCGCGGCGACCGGGTTCTGGGCCATCCACGCCACGGGCCCGCTCTTGGGGAGGCGGGGCATCACGGCGTGGCCTCGTGCATCACGCGCTTCGGCCCCTCCGCCGTGGGCTTCTTTGCGCTGGGCTTCCCGTCGGGCGCTTCGTCCGGTTCGTCCCCGGTGCGGATCTTCATGCCCGCGATCGGCGTCGCGAGGCGCGAGACGATCACGCGATCGCCGTCGTTCAAACCGCGGTCGATGTACACGACCTCACGCCCGCGCCACGCGACGTGGACCGGCTGGATGCGCAGCGTGTTGTCGTTCGCCGCGAGCCACACCGCGTCGCCGTCCCGAATCGCGCGGCGCGGGAGCTCGGCTACGCGATCGATCGAGCGCCCCGCGATCTCGACGCGGACGTACGCGCCGAGGAGGAGCGGCAGGCCGGAGTCGTCCCCTTTCTCGAGGCCGAGCGGATCGTCGACCTCCACGAGCAACCGAGCCATTCGGCCCTTGGGATCCAGCTCGCCGAGGAGCCGGATGACCCGGCCTTCCCGGACGACCGGCGTCTTGCCGATCTCTTGCACGATGGACGCGCGCGCGCCCTCCCCGCCCCGCACGCCGGGGACGTCGATCCAAGCGAGCTCCGCGACCGGCACCGACACTTGGACCCAGAACTTGTCCGTGCCGACGAGCGTCGCGAGGTTGGTCGTCGGGCCGACCAGTTGGCCGACCTCCACTGCCTCCTCGTTGATCATCGCGTTGAACGGCGCGCGCACCACGGTCCTGTCGACGTTCAGTTGCGCACGCTCGAGGCTCGACTGCGCCGACGCCACCGCGGCCTTCGCGCTCTCGAGCTGCGGCTCGCGCAACGCGAGTGCGCGGCCGGACTCGGTCGACTTCGCCGGGTCGCCGACGAGCTTCCACTCCCGCGACGCGACGGCCTTGCGGCCGACCTCCATCTTCATGTCGGTCTCGCTCCGGAGCAGGGCGGCCTCCGCCTGTTGAACGGCGAGCGCGTACTCCCGCGCGTCGATACGGACGAGGACGTCCCCCTTCTTCACGATGCCGCCGGGCACGAGCGCGTCGGCGTGTTTCGTGATGCGCCCCTGCACTTCGGGCCTCAGTTGGATCTGTTGCGCGGGGACGATCGTCCCCATCGCGGTGACGGAGGTGCTCCGCTCCTTCAGACGCGCCTCGCTCACCTCGACGAGCGCGGGCTTCGGTGGTCGCTTCGTGCGCTCGGGGCGCGAGGCCGTCTTGACGAGCACGAAGGCCACGCCGGCGGCGACGAGGAGCACCGCGATGGGCGCGTACACGGGGGTGGACGATGAGCTGCTCATGGGTTGGCCTTCGGTGAGGTGTCTTCGGCGGCGGCGGACAGCAGCTCCGGCCGCTCGAGGTCACGCATCCAACTCCCGCCCAGGGAGCGACAGAGCTGGATGCGGAACGAGATGAGTTGGCGCTTCGCGGTGAGTTGCTGCTGCTCGATCTGCTGGTACTGCCGCAGCGCCGTGAGGACTTGGAGATAGGGATCGAGGCCGCCGAGGTAGCGGTTGAGCGCCTCGTCGAGCGTGTTCTTCGCCGCTTCGACCTGGCGATCGACTTCGGCGAGGTGTTCGCGCTGACGCCGCTCGCGCGCGAGGGCGTCCTCCACCTCCTGGAACGCGACGAGCACCGTCTGCCCGTACGCGGTCACCGCGTCCTCGAGCGTCGCGCGCGCTGCGTCGACCTCTGCCGCGCGTCGGCCGCCGTCGAACACCGGCGCGAGGAGCGACGCCGTGAGGCTGCGGACGATCTGATCGAAGAAGGTCGCGATGCTGAAGATCTGCAGACCGATCGTGCCGTCCAGACGCAGCGCCGGGAAGCGCGCCGCGATCGCCGCACCGACGCGGTAATCCGCCGCGACGACCCGCGCCTCCGCCGCGCGCACGTCCGGGCGACGCCGCACGAGATCCGCCGGCACGCCGATCGCGGGGAGCGGAGGGAGCTCCGGGAAGGCCTCGACCGCGGCCAGCTCGATCTCCTTCGGCGGTGCGCCGAGCAACACGCCGAGCTGATTCTCGAGCGCGGCGATGCGCGCGAGGACGAGCGGCCGCTGCGCGCTGGCGCCGGCGGATTGCTGGCGCTGCTGCAGGACGTCGAGCGCCGTCGCGAGGCCTTCGCCGAAGCGGACCTCCGTGAGCTCGAGGTAGGTCGTGTTCGCTTCGATCTGCGCGTCGATCAACGCGAGCGCCGCGCGCTGCTCGACGAGTTGGTACCAGGCCTCCGCGACCTGCGCGGACAGCGACATCGCCATCGCGTCCACGTCGTAGCGCGACGCGAGGACGTCGAAGTCCGCCGCGCTCGTCTGCGACTTCACGCGACCGAAGACATCGAGCTCGTAACCCGCGGCGAGCTGGAGGGCGCCGCTGTTCTGCGTGACCACGCCGAAGACCGCGG
>JAUHYN010001267.1 GCA_030426505.1 bacterium
ACCCGCACGCCCTCGCCGTCGAACAACTCCGCCTTCGTGATCGTGCCCGGCGACGGGAAGAAGCGCTTGTCCGGATCCTCCGCGCAGATCCGCGCCTCGATCGCGTGCCCGCTGAACTTCGGTTCGAGCGCCTCCGCGGGGAGCGCCTCGCCGGCCGCGACGCGTAGCTGCAGCTCGACGAGATCGAGCCCCGTCACGAGCTCCGTCACGGGGTGCTCGACCTGCAGGCGCGCGTTCACTTCGAGGAAGAAGAACTGCCCCTTCACGTCACCGGCGCCCGCGAAGATCATCTCGACGGTCCCGGCGTTCACGTAGCCGGCCTCCTTCGCGAGGCGCACCGCCGCCTCGAGCATCGCCGCCCGCGTGGCTTCGTCGACGCGCGGCGAAGGCGACTCTTCGACGACCTTCTGGTGCCGCCGCTGCACGGTGCAGTCCCGCTCCCCGAGCGCGACCACGTTCCCGTGCGCGTCGGCGAGGATCTGCACCTCGACGTGCGCGGGCGCCTCGATCAACTTCTCGACGTACACGGTGTCGTCGCCGAAGAAGGTGCTGCCCTTCTTCATCGCGTCTTCGAGCGCGCGCTCGAGCTTCGACTCCTTCGTCACGACGCTCATCCCGATGCCGCCGCCGCCGGCCGAGGCCTTCAACAACACCGGGTAGCCGATCGCGTCGGCCGCCGCCTTCGCCTCTTCGAGCGACGACACCGCCGCCGAGCCGGGCACGGTGGGCACGCCAGCGCGCTCCGCGAGCGCGCGCGCTTCGAGCTTGCTCCCGACCTTCGACATCGTCTCGGGCGACGGCCCGACGAACACGATGCCCGCGTCCGCGACGGCGCGCGCGAACGCGGCGTTCTCGGAGAGGAAGCCGTAGCCGGGGTGAATCGCCTGCGCGCCGGTCTGCTTCGCGACGGCGAGGATCTTGTCCGCGGCGAGGTAGCTCTCCTTCGGCGCGGCCGGTCCGATGACGTGTTTTTCGTTCGCCTCGCGCGCGAACGGCGCGTCGACGTCGGCCTCGCTGCACACGGCGATGGTGTGGATGCCGAGGCGTTGGGCGGTGCGGTTGACGCGGCGAGCGATCTCTCCGCGGTTGGCGATCAGCAGCTTGTCGAACATGTTCACTTCCCCTTGAAGACCGGCTCGCGCTTCTCGAAGAACGCGGCGACACCCTCGGCGGCGTCCTCGAGCATCGCGTTGATCGTGATGAGCCCCTGCAGGTGCGCGAAGGCGCCGTCGAGCGGCATGCCCTCTTGCTGCACGAGCGAGCGGCGCCCGAGGCGCAGCACCGCCGGCGAGTACCCCGCGAGCTTCTTCGCGGCGGCTTCCACCGTCGCGTCGAACTCCTCGGCCGACACCGTCTGGTTCACGAGCCCCATCGCCTCGGCCTTCTCCGCGAGGAACGTCTCGCCGTACAGCATCATCTCCCACGCCTGACGGCGGGGGACGGTGCGGAGGATCAGCGCGCTGATCATGAACGGGAAGAGGCCGCGCTTGATCTCCGGGGTGCCGAACTTCGAGCCCGCCTTCGCGATCGCGAGGTCACACGCGAGCATCAGCCCGAGGCCGCCCGCGACGCAGTGTCCGTTCACCGCGCAGAGCGTCGGCTTCGACAGGTTCAGGATGCGCTTGAACAGCTCCGGGAAGAGACCGCGCGCTTCGTGCGTGGCGAGGAAGCTGTCGCCGCCCGCCATGCCGCCGAGATCCGCGCCCGCGCAGAACGCCTTGTCGCCGGCGCCGCGCAACACGACGACGCACGCGTCCGAGTCCTCGTCGGCGCGACCGAAGGCGTCGGTCAGCTCCTCGAGCATCTTGGCGTTGAGTGCGTTGCGTTTGTCGGGGCGGTTCAGCGTGATGCGGATGATGCGGTCCGCGCTGTCGTAGAGGATCGTCTCGTAGCTCATTCGTTCCTTCAGTCCTTGGTCATGCCGCTGAGCATGATGCGGTTGACGGTGTGTTTGACGCGCTCCGTCTCCTCCTTCGAGTCGCACTTGATCGCGCCGAGCATGAAGCCCGTGCAGACGGTCTCGAGCGCGCCGAAGAAGGTATACGCTCCGACGAGCGGATCCAGGGTCGGGTCGAGCTCGCCGGACGCCTGGCCCTGCTCGATGATGCGATGCACCACGCCGAAGGCGTCGGTGAACGCGCTGACCTTCTCCGAGTGGACGAAGCGATCCGAGCGGGAGATCTCCTGGATGATGACCTGGATGATGCTCGGGGCGACCTCGAGCGCGTCGATCAGGAGCGCCGAGACGGAGGACAGCTTGTCGGCGGCGGCCATGTCCGCGTTGTGCTCGAGGTCCGAGAGCACCTTCATGAAGACGCTCCAGTTCTCGTCGAACACGGAGTTGAGGACGTCGTCCTTGCTGTCGAAGTAGTGGTAGATCAGGCCGTAGGCGACCCCGGCCTGCTTGGCGATGTCGGAGACGCGGGTCCGGTGGAAGCCGCGCTCGGCGAAGACCTCGACGGCGGCTTTGAGGATCTGCTTCTTCCGGTCCGCGGCGACGTCCGCTTG
>JAUHYN010001268.1 GCA_030426505.1 bacterium
GGCCCCGCCGCGCAACAGCCCGCAGGCCCGGCCCGCCGTGCCGACCCGACAACCGCCTCGCGCAGGACCGAGCGCCGGCGCCGGGCGCCCGTCGCGCGCGGCGCCGAGGCCGTCCCGCGCATCGCCGCGCCGCCCTGGCCCCAAGCCGCGCGGACGTTGAAGCGACGCACCGAGCGAGACCCGAATGCTCAGCGCGCTCGACGGGGCGCCGACGCCATGACCGCACCGATCGAGCTCGTCCTCGACGCCGACGACGATCGCTGGGACCGCGCGATCCGACGCGCGCTCTTGGAACTCGGGCACGACGCATCGGTGCGCGAGATCCGCGCCGGGCTGAAGTCCGGCGCGATCACGATCGACGGCGGGCGCCGGGCGCCGGGCGAGCGCGCGACGGCCGGCGCCCGGATCCGCGTCGCGACCACGCTCCGCGCCGAGGCGAAGCTCGTCGGCGACGACGCGCTCGCCGCACGCGTGACGCGGCTCCACGAAGACGACGATCTGCTCGTGCTCGCGAAACCGAGCGGCGTCCCGACCGTACCGATCCACGCCGACGAGCGCACCGGCACACTCCTCCACGCGGCGATCGCGCTCGCCCCCGTGATCGCCGACGCCGGCCCGCCGCTCGAGGGCGGCGCCGTGCATCGCCTCGACACGGGGACGTCCGGCGTCGTGCTCTTCGCGAAGTCACGCGCCGTGCGCGCCGCGATGCGGCAGGCGTTCCGCGCCCACGAAGTCGAGAAGCAGTACGACGCGCTCGTCGACGGCGACCTCGACGCCGTCTTCGCGGCCGGCCCGGTCACCGTCACGGCCGCCCTCGTCAACGCCGGTAAACGGATGCGCGTGAGCGAATCCGACGACGCGCTCGACGCCGTGTCGATCGTCGAACGCATCGACGGCGACCACGTCCGCGTCACGACGCGGTTCGGCCGACGCCACCAAGTCCGCGTCCACCTCGCCCACCTCGGCCTCCCGATCCGCGGGGACGCGACCTACGACGGCGCCGAAGCCCCCCGCCTCGCCCTCCACGCCCGCACCCTCGTGCTCGCGGAGGGCACCCGGTTCGAGGCGCCGCCGCCGCCCGACTTCCTCGCGCTCCGGCGATGAGCCCCGTCCCCGGGTTCCGACTCTGGTAGACTGTCGAGGTGTTCGACGTCGCGACGGTCCAGCGCGCCAGCACGCTCGTCGTCGCGAGCGCAGTCGCGGCGCTCTGCGCGTGGGGCGTCGGTCGGCACGAGCGACACCGCGCGACGCCGGTTCGGAGCGAGGCCTGCACCCGCGCCGCCGTACACGAAGCCATCGACGAACCCGCCGCGCACGAACCCGTAGCGGTGCGCGCCGCGCCCCTTCCCGTCCCGTTCGAACCCGGAGCGGTGCGGGCCGCGCCCTCCACGATCCCCGTCCCGTTCGAGCTCGGCGCGACCGAGTTCGCGCCCGGCGACTTCGTCACGATCGACGCCGTCGAAGGCACCACGGATCGCTTCGTCGTCGGCGGCACGTACCGCGTGCGCGGGCACTATGAGCTCGCCTCGCGTGACACCGCGCGGCTCCTCCTCTCCGTCACGCGCACCGAGCGCGGCGTCGAGGACAGCGTGCCGGCGCGGCTCGACATCGTGCGGGGCGTCGGGACGTTCGACCTCGAGATCGCGATGCGCTCCGCCGGCTACCCGCACGTCACGCTCTACGCGTCCGACACCGGCGCGCCGTTCTCCGGCGTCTACTTCGGACACGGCGACGGCCTCCTGCGCGACAAGCCCTGGCGCTACGCCGCGCGCTGATGCGCGGCGCGCCTCGAGCATCGACCGCTCCCGAAATCCCGGCTATCAAGAGGCCCCAACGGTCGTGCGCAGCCTCGCTCCAATTCACCGCCTCCGAGCCCGCACGTCGCGCGCGACTTCGGCCGCGTCCGTTCGCGCCCCGCTCCTCGCCGCCCTCCTCGTCTCCGCCTGCGCCTCGACGCCGACCGGGCCCCAGCTCCCGGAAGGCCCCGTGGCGCTCCGCCTCGTCGGCGCGGACGGGGCGCCGCTGAACGTCGCGGCGCTGCGCGGCAAGGTCGTCATCGTGTCGATCTTCGGGACCTGGTCGGACCCGGCGCTGGTCGAGCTCCGGCTCTTCGAGACGATGCGAGAGCGCTGGGCCGAGGACGTCGAGGTGGTCTGCGCGATCGTGGAGGAGGACCAGCAGATGGTCCGCATTTTCACCCAGACCTTCGCGTTTCCGTTCCACGCGGGGCGGGTCGAGGACCCGCGATGGTTCACGTCCGAGCAGGGGCCGTTCGGCCCGATCACGGTGAGTCCGACGTCCGTGCTGCTCGATCGCGACGGGCGAATCGCCGCCCGGATGGACGGGATGTGGCCACCCGAGGTGTTGACCGAGGCGCTCGAGGAGCTCGTCGGCGACGACGACGCCTGATCCGCGCGAACAGAAAAGTTGCTGGCCGATCCGGCCGCACGTACGCTCCGCGGACCCCGTGGAGAGCGCGCGCCCCAGCTTCATGACCCGGTTG
>JAUHYN010000114.1 GCA_030426505.1 bacterium
TCGGCGCATGTTCCCGTCCGCCGAACGCGCCGCCGACGTCGGGCGGTGGGAAGACGTCGTCGACGGACTCGGGCGCCTGGGTCGAGAAGCCACCGTCCGTGGACGCGCCCGCGAGCGCAGCGTCGACGGCGTCGTCCCGGGACGACGCGACCTCGTTGTCGAAGCCGGCGAAAGCCGCGTCGATCGCGCGCTCCGTGGCGTCGCGCGTGTCGAGCGGCGAGGAGGTCGCGAGGCCGCTCTGCTGCGTCCCCTGCGCTTCGATCGGCGGCGGCGCCTCGGGGTGTTCGTCCGAGAAGGCGGCCGCCAACGCCTCGTCGAGGTTCACCTCGGGCGGGCGCTGCACGGCATTCACCAACGCGTCGACGGCCGGGAACGCGCCCGACTCGACGACGTCCTCCGCGACGAGGATGTCGTCGGAGGTCTCGTGGAGCGCGAGAAGATCGCGCGACCCCAACGACTGAACGCGACCCGGCGGCAGCGGCGACTCCCCCATCGCGACGGAGAGCGCGGCCGCGATGTCCTCGGTGGACTGGCCGTGCGGCGGCGTCGCGCTGGTGGGCGGCGCGACGAACGCCGACGCACGATCGACCGGCCCGGACACCGGGCGCCCTTGGATCACCGGGATGTCGCTCGACGGCCGCGGCGGCTCGCCGTAGTGGCGCGCGAGCGCGAGCTCCATCTCGGTCTCGCCCGCGAGCATCCAGCGCACGCGCGTGTTCGTCCCGACGACCGCGCGCAGCGCCTGGAGCGCGGTCTTGTCGAGCGGATCCGAAGTCGCGACGTACAGACAATCGCGCGTCTCCTCCCGCTGCCGCGCGATGGGGAGCACGTGGTGCTTGAACGCGAGCGCGGGCGGGACGAGCGCGAGGACCCGCTCGTGAATCGGCGTCATGATCGGATCGCACGGCTCGATCCCAAGCTGCCGCGACAGCGCGTGGACGAGGCGCTCCTCCGTGATCACGCCGGCGCGCACGAGGATTCGCCCCAGACGCACGCCGGAGCGCGTCTGCTCATCGAGCGCCGAGTCGAGCTGGGCTTCGTCGATGAAGCCCATGTCGATCAAGAGCGCGCCGAGCTGCTGGCCAGCGGTCATCGCCGCCGGCAATCTAGATCAGAACGGACTCCCGCTCCACGGCTTCCGTCGTCTGGCTGACGTGGACGACGGCGCGGAGGATGGCCTCGGGTGTACACGGGATCGCGAGTTCGACCTCGCGCGCTCCGAACGCGCCGATCGCGTGCCGCAGCGCCGTGACGGCTCCGATCGCGAGCATGAAGGGGGGCTCGCCGACGGCCTTGCTCCCGTGGATCACGCCCGACTGCGGCGCGCCTTCTAGGAGCTGCACATCGAACGCGAGCGGGGCCTCCGACATCGCCGGGATCTTGTACGTATCCGGGGAGTGCGTTCGGAGCTCGCCGGCCGGGCTCCAGACGAGCTCTTCGCAGGTGAGCCAGCCGAGGCCCTGGATGAAGCCGCCTTCGATCTGGCCGCGGTCGATGGACGGCACGAGCGAGTCGCCCACGTCGTGGAGGATGTCCACGCGCCGGACCTTGTGCTCGCCGGTCAGGCCGCTCACTTCGACCTCGACCACCGCCCCGCCGTACGCGAAGTAGTGGAACGGCTTCCCCTTGCCGGCGGCGGCGTCGTATTCGATACCGGGCGTGCGGTAGTACCCCGTCGCCGAGAGCGAGACCTGGTCCACGTAGGCCCGCGCCACGACCTGTTCGAACGGCACCTCGCGCCCCGCGGCCGACACGATCCCGTCCTCGAAGCGGACCGGCTCGTGCTGCGAGCACCCGATCAGGCGCGCGGCGACGACAGCGAGGCGCGAGCGGAGGCGCTCGCAAGCCTGCTTGACGGCGGCGCCGTTGAGATCCGATCCGCTCGACGCCGCGGTGGCGGATGTATTCGGGACCTTGTCCGTCGCCGTGTTCATCAGGCGAATGCGCTCGGGCTTCACGCCCAGCTCGTGCGCCGCCACCGCGATCATCTTCGTGTGGAGCCCCTGCCCCATCTCCGTGCCGCCGTGGTTCACCTGAACGCTGCCGTCCGCGTAGATCAGGATCAGCGCGCCCGCCTGGTTGAGCATCGCGTTCGTGAACGAGATGCCGAACTTCACCGGCTGGTACCCGATCCCCCGCTTCACGAACCGCGAAGACTCGTTGAAGCGCGCGATGTCGCGGCGCCGCTCCGCGTAGCGCGCGTCGGCGAGGAGCTTGTCGTGGATGCGCTCGAGGCGGCACTCCGTGACCTCTTGGTCGTACGGCGTGCGGTTCCGCGGCGCCGCGCCGTAGTAGTTCCTGCGGCGCACCTCCGCCGGATCCAAACCGAGCCGCTCGGACGCGCGGTTGATGACCTCTTCGATCACCGCCATCCCCTGCGGCCCACCGAACCCGCGGAACGCCGTGTTCGACGGCTTGTTGGTCCGCGCGACGCGCCCGGAGAAGAACAGCGCGGGCACGTAGTAGCTGTTGTCGAGGTGGAAGAGGCAGCGGTCGAGGATCGCCTGCGACAGATCCGCGCTCCAGCCGCCGTCCGAGTACGCGTAGACCTCGAGCGCGAGCAGATCGCCCTCTTCCGAGAACCCCGCGCGATATTTCGAATGGAACGGGTGACGCTTCCCGGTCTGCGTCATGTCCTGGTCGCGGTTGAGCCAGACCTTCACCGGGCGCCCCGTCGCGCGCGCGCCGAGCGCCGCGAGCGCCGCGAAGTGAGCGCCTTGCGTCTCCTTGCCGCCGAACCCGCCGCCCATGCGCGCGGTCTCGACGACCACGTGGTGCCGCGCGAGCCCGAGGACCTCGGCGACCTTCGCTTGGACCTCGGCCGGGTGCTGCGTCGACGCGTACACCTTGTACGTGTCGTGCTCCTCCGGGATCACGAGCGACACGTGCGACTCGAGGTAGAAGTGATCCTGTCCACCGGTGTCGATCTCGCCTTCGATCACCACCGGCGCCGCTGCGAGCGCGGCCTTCACGTCGCCGCGCCGCATCTCGTGCGGCTTCGTGATGAACGCGTCGCGCTCGATCGCGTCGCGCAGCTCGAGCACCGCTTCGAGCGGCTCGATCACCACCTCGATCGCCGCGGCCGCCTCCCGACACTTCGCGTACGACTCCGCGACCACGAGCGCGACCGCCTGCCCCACGCAGTACACGTCCGTACTCGCGAGGAGCGGCTCGTCATGGGTGAAGGGCGCGATGTCGTTCACGCCCGGGATGTCGCTCGCGGTGATGATGGCGTGGACGCCTGCGATCGCGCGCGCGTCGTCGAGATCGATCGAGCGGAGCGTCCCACGCGCGACGGGCGACGGGACCACCATCCCCACGAGCATCCCCGCCGGCGGCGGGATGTCATCGACGTAAATCGCGGCGCCGTTCGCGTGGCGGTGCCCGCTCTCGTGGATCGAGGGGCGATGCAGTGGGCTCTTCGCGTCGGTCATCACAGCACCACGGTCGCGGCGGGCCGGTGGACGAGGCGCGGACGCGAGTCGGAGAGGGTTTCGAAGTAGAAGCCGCGCACGAGGTTCTTCGCGACGGTGCGGCGGTACCACGCGGAGCCGCGGTGATCGTCGATCGGCGAGAAGTCGTCGTCGAGGTGCGCGACCGCCGCGTCGACAGTGGCTTCGGTCCAAGGCTGCCCGACGAGCGCGGCCTCCGTCTTCGCGGCGCGCGCGGGCGTGGCGGCCATGCCGCCGAACCCGAGGCGAACGGCGGCGACGTTCTGCTGATCGTCGAGCCGCACCCACGCGCCGAGCGCGACGGCGCTGATGTCGAGCTCTTGGCGCTTCGACACTTTGTACGCGCCCACGCGCGCGTCGTCTTCGATCGCGGGCACGAGCACGGCTTCGAGGATCTCGTTCGGCGCGAGCGCCGTCTTGCGGTAGCGGAGGAAGAACTCCGCGAGCGGGAGCGTGCGGCGCCCTTCGCGCGAGCAGAGCCCGACCTGCGCGTCGAGCGCGAGGAGGACCGGCGCGAGATCACCGATCGGCGACGCGTTGCAGAGGTTGCCGCCCACGGTGCCGCGGTTCTTGATCTGACGCGCGCCGAAGAAGCGGAGGATGCGCTCGATCGGCTCGAGCCCGTCGCGCGCGGCGTCTTCGAGATCGGCGAGCGGCGTCGTCGCGCCGATGCGCCACACGCCGTTCTGACGCTCGACGCCGCGGAGCCCGTGGACGCCTTCGAGCGACACCACCGTCGGCAGGCGCTCGAAGCGCTTCGTCACGCGCAGCGAGAGGTCCGTCCCGCCGCACACGATGTCGCGCTCGGGGTTCGCGTCGAGGACGTCGAAGAGCTCGTCGAGGGTGGCCGGCGCGAAGTAGCGCTGATCGCCTTCCTCGTAGGACGCGACGCCGCGCTTCTTCTCGGCGGCGGCGAGCGCGGCCGAGAAGCGATCGGACGGCGCGAGCGAAGCGATGGCCTCCGTCGCCTCGCGGATCGGTCGGTAGCCCGTGCAACGACAGAGGTTGCCGCACATCTGATCGTCGAGCTTCCACGGCTCGTCGAGGTCCTTGCGGTAGCAGGCCTCGAACATCGACATGATCACGCCCGGCGTGCAGTAGCCGCACTGCGAGCCGAGCTTCTCGACGAGGCTGTCCTGCACCGGGTGCGGCGCGCCGTCCGCGATCCCCTCGACCGAGTACACGACCTTGCCGTGGACCATCGGCAACAACACGAGGCAGCTGTTCAC
Source organism: bacterium (assembly GCA_030426505.1). Taxonomy (GTDB): domain Bacteria; phylum Myxococcota; class Kuafuiibacteriia; order Kuafuiibacteriales; family Kuafuiibacteriaceae; genus JAUHYN01. The sequence continues at coordinate 4,682 of JAUHYN010000114.1, forward strand.
CGCGCGGAACGTCGGCCCCTGCGGTGCGTCGGGGTCGACGATCGCGACCGTACACGCGCCGCAGTCCCCCTCCGCGCAGCCCTCTTTCGTCCCCGTCGCGCCGTGCGGACCGCGCAGGTACTCGAGGAGCGTCATGGTGGGCGAGACGCCCGAGACCGACACGGGTCGTCCATTCAGCGTCCACTCGATGGCAGCCATGCGTTCTATTCGCGCTACCAGCCAAGGCCGGTCCTCGCAAGTCGACGCCGCCCGCGCTATGCGAGAGGACGTGGCGAACGAAGGACAGCGCGAGGTCGAGTTGAAGCTGGAGGTCGACGACGAGGCGTCGCTCGAGCGCGTCGAAGCCGAGCTCGGCGGGCCCCCGCGCGCGGTCGTCCGCCAGCGCAACGTGTACTTCGACGCGGAGCACCGCCTCGCGGCGGCGGGCTGGAGCGTGCGCCTGCGCGTCGAGGACGGCGCGAACCGCCTGACCGTGAAGGGCCCGCGTGACGAGGACACCACGTTCGTCACGCGCCCCGAGACCCCGGACGTCGAGGTCGACGACGCGGCGCGCGAGCGTATCCTGGCCGGCGAGGATCCGATCCCGTACTTGCTCGCCGCGCTCGACGAGACCGCCGAGGGCGTCTTCGTGCGGACGGTCCAGGACATCGTCGCGGGCCGCCCGCTCACGCGCACCGGCGAGACGAACAACGAGCGCCGCAAGTACCCGGTCGAGGTCGAGGGCCTCTCGCTCACGCTCGAGGTCGACCGCACGGACTACGCAGAACACGGCGTGTTCTACGAGGTGGAGCTCGAGATCCCCGGCGACACCACCGCCGAGAAGAAGGCCGCGGTGCGCGCCTGGCTGGAGGGCGTCCTCACCGGCCTCGGCCTCCCGATCCGCGAAGCCCCCGGCAAGCTCGCGCGCCTCCGCGCGCTCACCGGGAGTCGCTGACTACTACCTGTTGCGACGGCGCTCAGAGCCGGCCCTTCAGCTGTTCGACGATCCACTTCGAGTACCGCTCCGCGCCGCGCGCGTTGAGGTGGTCAGCCGTGTCGTAGAACTCGTCCGCCTTCGCGGCGAACGGGTCGGGCGCGAGGAGCTCGAACGACGGGTGCTTCTCGTGGAGCGCCCGCGCCCACTGGCGGACCGGCTCGCCGACGCGCTCCGACCACTTCGGGTGCGCGAGGATCTTCTCCATGCGCGGCGTGAGCGCGAAGAACACCTTGATGTCGTGTTCGTCGGTGATCCGGAGGAGGCGCTCGTTCCACTCGTCGACGTCCGGGTGGTTCTCGAACTTCCACGGCTGCTCGAGCACGACTTGGATGAAGTAGTCGAACTCCCCGAGCCCCGGCCCATTGCGCCCGACGCCGCGTGAGTGCCCGCGGTTCTCGAAGTGATCGATCCGCTGCTGCGCGCTCGCCGCCCACCGCTGGCGCAGGCGCCCGTACGGCGTCTTGCGGAGGTCGAGGACGAAGCTCTCGATGCCCTTGCCGTCCTGGTAGGACGGCGACATCAGCGCCCACGTCCACTCGAGCGCTCCGGTCGCGTCGATCAGGTCGCGCTCGTACCAAAACTTCACCGCGTGCGGCGTGAGGAAGTACGCGAGCGTGATCTCCGGCCCCTCGTGCGCGATGTACTTCGCCTGACCGTTCTCGGTGTGGACGATCAACAGCGCCTCGATGTTGCTCCCGCGTTGGATCTCCTGATCGAGGAGCGTGACCTGACTGGGGAACGCGCCGTGGAACGTGGCGATGTTCCAAGCCGGCGCCCCGAGGCCTTCGGTGAGGATGTTCGTGTTCACACCCCAACGCCCCGAGCTGTCGCCGATCACGAGGAGCTCGATCTCCGGGTGTCGTTCGAGGGCGTCGAGCGAGGCCTCGCCGCGCACCACGGCGTCGTTCGGCGTGCAGCGCATGTAGAAGGTGTGGAGCGCGCGATCGAACAGCACGAACGTCACGAGCGCGAGCGCGAGCCACCACCACTGCTTCATCCCCTTCACCACGCGCACCTCAGAACTGGAAGTAGATGAACTGCACACGCGTGCGCAGGAAGAAGGTGAGCAGACAGACGAGCATCGTGGTCGCGAGGACGTAAGCGGTGAGCGAGCGCCGGTCCGCGAAGATCTCCATCGACTTCGTGCGGAGCTGGACGACGTGGACGATCGCGAGCGGGATCAGCAGCGGGATCAACGCGAGCGCGCTCTCCACCGTCTTCGCACCGAGGCTCGGGCGACTCACGCTCGCGAACACGTCGCCGAGCACCGCGAGTGACTTCACGCGGAACAGCACCCAGCCGAACACGGTGAGTTGGAACATCAGCAGGATGCGGACGAGGCGGACGCCGAGGCGAGGCTCCTCCGTCTTCGCGATCCCGAGCGCGCGTTCGATGCCGAGCAACACCCCGTGGTACGTGCCCCACGCGACGAAGTGCCAGGCGGCGCCGTGCCATAGCCCGCCGAGCAGCATCGTGAGGAACAGGTTGATGCGCGTGCGCCACACGCCGCGGCGATTCCCGCCGAGCGAGACGTACAGATAGTCGCGCAGCCAGGTGGACAGCGAGATGTGCCAGCGCCGCCAGAAGTCGCGCGGTCCGATCGCGAGGTACGGGTGCTTGAAATTGAGCAGCAGCTCCACGCCGAACAGCCGCGACGTGCCGCGGGCGATGTCGGTGTAGCCGGAGAAGTCGCCGTAGATCTGGATCGCGAAGGCGATGGCCGCGACGTACCAGTCGAGGGCGCCGTGCGTCCCCGGCGCGCCGTCGAACACACGATCGACGATCAGCGCGGCGCGGTCCGCGATCAGCATCTTCTTCACGAGGCCCCACAGGATCAGGAGCACGCCGTCGGCGGCGAGCTTCGCGTCGAAGCGGCGCTCCCCGTCGAGCTGCGGGAGGAGTCGTGAAGCGCGCTCGATCGGGCCGGCGACGAGCTGCGGGAACCACGCGACGAACAGCGCGAACTTCAGCGGGTCGCGCTCGGCGGCTTGCTCGCGACGGTAGACGTCGATCGTGTACGACATCGTCTGGAACGTGTAGAAGCTGATGCCCACCGGGAGCACGATCGACAGGTGCAGTGGCTCCGTCGCGACGCCGATCGCTTGCAAGGCGTCTTGCATGCTCGTGACGAAGAAGCCCGCGTACTTGAAGTAGCCGAGGATCAGGAGCTGGCTGACGACCGAGAAGGTGACGAAGCCGCGCCCGTCGCCGTCGCGTTCGCGCGCGGACTCGATCCGGATCGCGCAGACGTAGTCGATCAACGTGGACAGCGCGATGAGCCCGAGGAAGCGCCAGTCCCACCAGCCATAGAAGAGGTAGCTCGCGGCGAGGAGCAGTCCCTGTCGCGCGCGGCCGCGCACGAGCCAGCTCGCGGGCAAGACCAGCGCCAGGAAGAACAGGTACGGGACCGCGTCGAAGAGCATCGTTGGTCGGCACCCAAAAAGTTGCGCGGCGCCTACGTTGCCCGATAATGCCCTACGTGCGGGCGCTCCTTCGATATTTTGTCATCACCGCGGCGATCATCGGGCTCGCGTGGGCCTCGATCACGGTGCAGTACGAGGGGCGGTCGGTGGCGGCGCACCTGAGGGACCGCGGCAAGGTCTGGTTCGCGGAGCTGATGGAGGCGGCCCAGCCGAAGCCCGAGCCGGCGAAGGACAACGCCACCGCGAAGAAGAAGGCCCCGGCCAAGAAGCGCGCCGGGAAAAAGGCGACGGCGAAGGCCGCCCCGAAGAAGGACACGCGGCCGCCCCGGGAAGTCCCTCCCGAAGAGCTGCAGTCCGAGCCGGAGGCCGAGGCGCGCGTGAATCTCCTCGCGGACGCCGCGCGGCGCGCGAAGGCGCGTGTAGAGGGCGATTCCAAGCCGGAGCCCACGCGAATCACGCCTCAGCAGAAGAAGGCGCTCGACGCATTGCTCACGAGTCGCCAATCTCCCTGACGATGGGGCGCGCGCCAGTCCGAGGGGCCGTCGACACGTACCGCGTTCTCGTCGCGGTCGTGATGCTCGGCGTACTCGTCGCGACGATGTCGTGGCTGCAGTCGCGGTTCGACTCCAGCGACCACGACAAGGCGATCGAGCTCGTCAAAGACTACAAGCCGCACGACGGCGGGCAGCGAACGCTGGTCGAGGCGCTGCTGCTGCGCCACCCCGGGCGCAAGCGTCACGAGATCTCTTGGCGCAGTCAGATCATGAGTAGCTGCCTCGGGCACGTGCGCGTCACGGCGCGCTTCCCGAAGCACGGCGACGAGGCGGAGGTGACGTACGCGTTCGACGTCGACCTCACCGGGCCGAGCATCCACCCCACCGACGAGACGACGATCGAGGTCTTGAAGTCGCTCACCACGGCGACTTCGACGGCGAGCTGATGGCGGTCGACACCTGTCCGAAGTGCGGCGCGCTGATCACGCCGAACCTCGCGCGTTGCCGGCAGTGCAAGGCGTACCTGCACGGGACGAAGCTCGAGGGATTCCTGTTCGAGAGCCTGCTGCCGCAGAGCCTCACGGGCTCGCCCGGCACCGGCATCATCTTCCTGTTCATCGTCCTGTACTACCTGTTGATGGGCGTGCTCGCGGGGCCCATCTCGCTGGTCGCGATGACCCCGTACAACGTGGACCAGCTCGGCTCGACGAGCCCGCCGGGGATCTTCCTCGGCGAGTACTGGCGCTTCGTGACGTCGATGTTCGGGCACCACGATCTGATTCACATCGCGTTCAACCTGTACGCGCTCACGATCGTCGGGCCGCTCGTCGAGGAGGTCTTCGATCGCAAGAAGATGATGGTCATCTACTTCGTGGGCGGCGTGGCCTCGATGGTCATCCACGTGGAGTGGATGGGACAGCGCGGCGGCGGGAGCATCGGGGCCTCCGGCGCGGTGAGCGCGCTGATCGGCGCGACGCTGTGCGCCGCGATCCGGAAGGGCCCCGAGGGGACCGTGATCAAGTCGATCATGATCCGCTGGGTGATCTACATGGGGGCCTTCGGGCTGCTCGTCGCGGGCATCGACAACGCCGCGCACTTCGGCGGCTTCCTCACCGGCGCCGCGTTCGCGTTCGCGATGCCACTCGGCGCCACGCGCACCGTCGCGGCGCAGAAGGCGCTGTCGGTGGTGATGCTCGCGCTGGTCGGACTCACCATCGGGTGTACGGCGCTGATGATCGACCGCCTCCGCGGGTTCCCGGTGTCGCTCGAACAAGACGTGTACGGGCGACAGATCTTCATGTTCGAGGTCGAGGCGCCCTACGACGAGGACTTCTCCGGACAGATGCAGGCGTTCGAGGCCTGCGCCGCGCACGTCGAGGCCGTCGACACCGACGCCGAGGCGATCCACGACTGCGAGCTCGCGGCGCGCGCGGTGCCGCACGCCGCGATGATCTACCGCGCCCTCGCGTTCATGTACGCGAAGAGTGGCGAGTCCGAGAAGGCCGGCCGGATGACCTACGTGGCGCTCCGGATCGAGAACCGCCTCTGACTCACTTCGACTTGAACAGGTAGACGAGCAGCGCGATCAGGATCAGCCCCGCGATGACCGCGAGGGAGATCTTCACCCACGAGTACGGGCGCTCGCCCGCGGGCTCGCCGGTGCGCGCGTTGACGAGGAAGCGGTACACCTTGTCCTGATAGCGGAAGCTCGAGATCCACAGCGGCAGGAGGAAGTGTTTGAAGCGCACGTCCGCGTGTTGGATGCGGGTGGAGAAGATGCGCTGTTCGTCGCCGCCGATGTCGCGCGCGATCGAGCGGCGGATGATGGGCTCCATGCGGTCTTCGGCGATGTCGAAGCCGGCTTCGAGCCCGATGTCGTAGCGGTTCGCGAGGTAGCCCGAGAGGTAGCCGGGTGCGTACGGGACGAGCTTGTCGAGATCCCACGGCTCGAGCTTCTCGATCAGCGCGCGCGGGAGTGCCTTCGTGGAACAGACGAGGACGTCGTCGAACGAGTTGCGCACGGATCCGAACGCCGGGTACCAGCGCGTCTTGCGCACGCGCCGCGTCTTGGTGTCCCCGTTCGAGTCCTCGTACTCCTCGGTCACGTAGTAATACTCGCCGCGCTGGCCGGTGTACGTGGTGCGCGTCTCGGAGTCGTAGGTCCAGTACGGGAGGAAGACGCCGTCCATGCCTTCGCGGCGCGCGCGCATCGACAGGTCGTTCGGCGCGAACCACCGCGACGACACCCACGACTTGAACGCCTCGCGCGCCTGCTTCTCCTGGATCGCGAACGGCAGCAGGTTCTCCGGCGTGAAGATCTCTTCTTCGTCCTGCACCATCACCACCGGCGAATCACAGAACGGGCAGCGCCCCGCCTCCGACGACAGCACGGTGCGCGCGCCACACCCGTCGCAGCGGACTTCGTGCCCGCCCTCGACGAGTTGCCGCGCGGGGCGACGCTGCGCCTGCGCGACGGCTTGCGCGAAGTCGTACTCGACGACCGGCTGGTCGTTCTCGGATCCGAGCGACTGTTCGTGGCCGCAGTACTCACACTTCAGGCCGCCGTCTCCGGGTGAGAAGACGAGGTTCGCGCCGCACTGCTGACAAGGGAACTCGTGTTTCGCGTCGGGATTCTCGGGCGTGGCGGTCATCGGCGCCGGGAGACTAAATCGAATCGAGAAAAAGTGAGAGGCGCGCGTCGCACGTTTCGCGGCGGTCACACGGCGGTGTGCGCAGCGACGCCGCGCTATCCTCGAACGCATGTCGCGACGAGGAGCTCCACGGCGCATCACACTCGCGTGTCTGCTCGCGTTCGCCTGCGACGGCGGGCGCACGAACGACGACGACGATTCGATACGCGACGGCAGCGCGTCGGTCCCGCGCGACGCGGGCGTCCCCCTCGCACCGCTCCGCGCCGCGTGGACGCGCCTCGACATCGCGGGCCCGCCCGCCCGCGGACAGCCGGCGATGGCGGCGCTCGGTGATCGCGTCGTGCTGTTCGCCGGAGGCGGCTTCCGCCGCGACACCTTCATGGAGGACACCTGGATCTTCGAGGGCGGCGCGTGGCGCGAAGTCATGACGAGCACGACGCCGCCGGGGCGCACCGGCGGCATGATGGCGGCGCTCGACGGTCGGCTGATCCTGTTCGGAGGGCTCGGTGAGATCGACGGCAGCCTCGAGGTCCACGCCGACACCTGGGCGTTCGACGGCGCGAACTGGTCGCGCGTCGACACGAGCGTCGCGCCCCAGATCCGTCGCGGCGGCGCGGCCGTCGCCCGCGGCGAGATCGTCTCGTACTCCGGGCTCGACGACGACCTCGTACGCAGCGACGCGACGTGGCTCTTCGACGGCACGGCCTGGCGCGAAGCCGACGTCGATCCCGAGCCGCCGCCCGTGCGCAACGCCGCGATGACCACCCTCGGCGCGTACGGATTCCTCCACGGCGGCTCGGCGCCGGCCGCGGTCGACGTCGTCTGGCGCTGGGACGGCACCCAGTGGGAGGACGTCGGCGCGTTCTCGACGGGCCGCGCCTACCACGCGCTCGGCGCCCTCGACGGACACCTCGTGGTCTTCGGCGGCGTCCGCTCCGGAACGAATGCGATCGCCGAGACCGACGCGTGGCCGGGGCCGCTGGAGTTGGTCGGCGAAGAGCCGCCCGCGGACGACGACTACACGATGGTCGAGCTCGGCGATCGGATCTTGATGTGGGGCGGGCCGAACGGGGAGACGTGGGTGCTCGAACGACGCTAACAGAACCGAACCGCCCCCACGCCGAACAGCTGCTCCACACGATCCACCACCTCGTCCGTCGGCGCGAGCATGTACGTGGGCGGGAGCTGCATCTCCACGTCGGCCGTCTTGTCGAGGTGAACGATGATGCGCACCGTACACGAGCCCTTGTGCTCCTTCAGGATCGTCTTGAGCTCGCCCATCGTGCGCTCGTCGAAGCGCTTCTCGTCGGCGGTCACCACAATCGCGCGCGTGCGCTCCTCGCGCGCTTCGGAGACGCGGCGCGCCTCCATGCAGCGAACGCGTAGGCGCTG
>JAUHYN010000115.1 GCA_030426505.1 bacterium
CTCGGCGGATCAGGCTGGGCGGCGAGTGCCGGCGGCGACCGGTCGGCGTCATCTGGCGGCCAGCCGGAGACGATCCCCTCCGCCACGCCCGCTCAGTTCTGGGCGTCGTGGCAGGTGCTGCACGCCTCGGTCGCGTGGACGCCCGCGAGGGGGAACGTCGGCGTGTGTTCGTACGGCGCGGTGAGCTCCGCCCACGTGGTGACTTGGTGGCACCCGGCGCAGTCACCTTCGAAGAACCCGTCGTGACGCGCCGGGCGATCCGCGAGGTGGCAGTCGGTACACGCCGTCGGCGGTCGCGGGCGCTCCCCGTTCTCGTGACATGTCGAGCACAGCGCGGTCGCGTGGCCGCCGACGAGCGGGAACACCGAGTGATCGATCGAGCCCTGATCCGCCGGCACCCACCCGTCCGAGCGGTGGCAGTCCGCGCAGGCCGAGAACACCGCTGCGTTGGAGTGATCGGGGAAGGTCGGCGGCGTATGGCACGACGCGCAGTCCGAGCTCACCGCCTCGTACGGCGTGGCGGGATCGGCGCCGTGGCAGTCGGCGCACGCCGCGTCCGCGTGTTGCCCTTCGAGCGGCCAGTGCGGGTGCCCGTAGCGGTGCTCGGGCCACCCGTCGATCGCGTGGCACGTCGCGCAGGGCTCCGTGAAGCCGGCGATCGCGTGCCGCGACGGCGCGTCGTCCGCGTGGCACGTCTCGCACGCCGTCGACAGTCCGCGGAACTCGGGCGGCGCGTGGCAGCCTTCACAGTCGACGTCCGCGTGACCGCCCGCGAGCGGGAAGTCGTCGTGCCGCGCGACGGGTGGCTTCCAGTCGAGCGCGACGTGGCATGCCTCGCAGGTGTCGCGATAGTGATCCGGTGCGCGATCCGCGAGGTGGCACTCGACGCAGATCTTCGGCGGCTTCGGCGCCTGCGCTTCGTGGCACGAGAAACAGTCGGTGCGCAGGTGGTGGCCCTCGAGTCGAAACGTCTCGTGGAGGTTGCCGTTCGGCCCGGGGAAGTCGTCCCAGTCGCGGTTCGCGACGTGGCACTGTTCGCACCGCACGAGGAAGTGATCGACCGGGGCGCGCGCGGGGACCTCGTCCGGGCGGCGACCGAGGGGGCTGTGACAGTCCTGGCAGGCGAGCGGGACGACGTTGGCGCTCTCGTGGCAGCGCTCGCACGTGAAGTCGCGGTGCTCGGACTCGGGCGCGAAGAGATCGTCGTGGCTGAATCCCGGACACGGGAGCGCGTCGGGCGCGGGCGGATCTTCGTCGTCGCCGATGAAGTCGCCATCGCGATCCGCGATCGTCCTGACTTCGACGGTCAGCCCGGTCGCGTCGAGCTTCGACCACTCGGAGAAGTCGTTGCCCAGGTGGACCCACGCGACGGCGCCGTCCGCGGTCCACCACCACCGCGCGCGGCGGCCGGTGTCCGAGACCCGATCTTGGTCGTCGTCGGGGAGGACGTCGACGATCATCACGGACTCCTCGACGTCGCCGTCTCCGTCGGCGTCGTCGACGTCCGTCGCGATCTCGATGAAGACGTCGGTGCGGCGCACCGAGAGGATGACCGGGAGGCGTGCGACGAGCTGACCGGTGGGGTCACGGACCGTCAGCGCATGCACGCCTCCCGTGAGATCGACGAGCGCCGTCCGCCCGTCTTCCGCGAGCGTCGCGCGGATGCGTCCGCCCGGGTTGGAGGCCTCGACGTCCGCACCCGCGAGCGACGGGAGCGACTGCGCCGGGATGGGGCCCCCGCGGATCGGTACGGCGCAGCTCGTCCGGACGACCTCGGCGCCGGGCGCGCTCGACACGCCGTCGACGGCGAGCAGTCCGACGTAGGCGCGGCCCGGCGGTACGACCACGCCTCCGTTCGGCGTCGGCGTGTACGGCGGCGCGACGTCCACGCCGCAGCCGGCGACAACCAGGAGCACCGTCCACGCCCGAGCTCGGCCCACGGAGAGTGAGTCACCTCGCCCCGCGGAGGTGATGAAAAAATCAGCGCGACGACCAGCGCACCGCGAGGCCGAGGTGCGCGCGGAAACCCCGCTCGTACAGTACGGGCGCGTCGAACACCAGGAACCGCGGGGGCGTCGGGACCCAGTCGGCGCCGAGGATCAACGCGACGCCGAACCCACCGCCGAAGTCACGCTCGGCGCGGGCCTCGAGACCCACCCACGGGAGCAGGCGTGTGTCGCGGACGGGTTCGCTGGATTCGATCTCGACACCGACGTACGACACACCGAGTCGAAGACCGCCGCCCCACCGGTACGCGCCGGCGACGTAGAGCGCGAGCACGTCGACGTCCGCGTCGTGGCGCACGTAGGAGGTCTCGAACTCGAACGCGTCGGCCGACGTCCGACCGAACGGGGCGACGCGGAGGTCGAGTCCGAGGCGCAGGGTCTCCAACGCGAGCCCGACGCCGATGGCCGCGAAGGGCCGCAGCAGCGTCACCTCGTTCCCGGCGCTCCAGTCGACCACGCCCCCCACCTGCGCCGCGACATACGGGCCCCACGATCGTTCTTCGTCGACCGGAGTCACCGTCGGCGTGACGACGACGACCGACGGCGGAGGTGGCGGTGGCGGAGGAGGCGGAGGCGCCTTCAGCGGCACTTCGCGCGCGAGCTCCAACAACTCCAAGGCGACCAACGCGGCGGAGTACGGCGACTCGCTCCACGTCTTCGGCGGGATCGAGCGCGACAGGAGGGTGGCGTCCTTCGCGCGCCGGACGACGATTTCGCCCGCGCGCGCGTCCAATCCGAGCGCGAAGCGCGCCCCGCGCGACGAGGCCGTCGCTGCGGCCAGGGCCTGCTTGCTCGTGGGGGTCGTGGCGGTGCGGACGAGGAGCGCGTCGCCGAGTCGGTCGCCGACGGTCTCGACCGTCGCGCGCTCGGCTTCACGCTGCTCGGGCGCGATGACCGCGACGACGTCGGCGGCCCACACGAGGCTCGGCTCCACCGCGACCGCGGCGAACACGATGAACGCGCGTACCCAGGACAACGCGCGGTCGTTGTATCACCGACAGCGCCGAACGTAATGACTCGCGCACGCGCGCGGCGCCGTCGTCATCGCGGCGCACGTCGGCCCCGGGTACCACTCCACGTCGTAGCGCCCGTGCGAGGCGAGGATCGAGAACGCGCCGTCGGCCGCGACGGGGTAGGAAGCGACGCGGCCGTCCTCCGCGTACAAGCGCAGCGCTCCGGTGTTGCCGGTGGGGAGCGCGGCGCCGCTCATGGTGACGCGACCGGAGAGCGCCGCGGTCGAGACGTCGAAGTCGAGGTTGGTGTCCGCGGCGATCGTCTGCGTCGCGAACGTGGTGGAGGTACACGGGATGCCGGGGGTCTGCGTCGGCGAGCACGTGGGCGAAGGCGGTTCGACCACGAACACGTAGTCGCCGGCGAACACGCGCACGTCGAAGTCCGCGGCGCCCGTCGCGCCGAGCGGCGTCGTCCCGGATCCGTCGGCGCCGATCACCGTGAGGCCGCCGCGCTCCACCGCCGCGTCGGGGAAGCGCGCGCCGTCGAGGGTCGCCGTGCCGCGGATCCGGTGCGTGGTCAGCTCGACCGAGAGCGTCTCGTCCGCGGCGAAGGCACGGTCGGTGAAGAGCACCCCGTTCGTGCAGGGCAGCCCGTCGAGGCACTGCGTCGTGGTGTAGACGACGTCGTACGTCCCGGCGAAGAGCGTCGCGTCGTAGATCGCGGGTCCGCTCGCCCCCAACGAGATCTCGGCGATCGCGGCGTCGTCGGGCGCGGTCCGATCTACGAACGCGAGGCGCCCGCGCTCCAGCGGCAGCGCGACGTCCGGCAACAGCGCGCCGTCGAGCCGCGCGATCCCGCTGATGCGCGCGGTCTCGAGATCGAGATCGAGCGTGCGGTCCGTCGTCACCTCGACGTCCGTCGCGATCACGCCCTCTCCGATCGGCAGCGCGGGGACCCGACTCCCATTCAGACCCCGGAAACGAATCGAGTACGTCCCCGGGACGACGCTCGCGACGTACGTCGCCGGGCCCGCCGCTTCCACGTCGACGAAGGTCGGCGCGGTCGCGTCGCCCTGATCGATGACGATCTGCCCGCGCGAGAACGGCGCCTCGGCGAGCGCGCCGCCGTTCTGCGTGAGCGTCCCCGACAACACGGCGACCGAGAGATCGATGTCGAGCGTTCGCGCGGCGGTCAGGTCCACGTCACGCATCGCGACCGCGACGTTGCACGGGAGATCGGTGCGGAGGCAGTGCGTCGCGTCGCCGATGAAGACGACGTCGTACGTGCCGGCCGCGAGCTCGACCGAGTAGCTGGCGTCGCCCATCTGTCCGAGGGAGACGCTCGCCTGACGGAACCCACCCATCGGGTTGCGCGCGATGAACGCGAGGCGCCCGCGCGCGGTGGGTGCGGTGTCGGGCAGCGCCGCGCCGTCCACCGTGACTCGGCCGTCGATCGCGACGCGCGCGAGCTCGAACGGAGTGTCGCCCTCCGCCGCGACGAAGAGCTCCTCCCGCAGCGGGTAGCGCCCGCAAAACGGCGGCGCGTCGTCACTGCACGACGTCCCCACGAACTCGACGGCGTACGTGTCCGGGACGAGGTCGAGCGCGTAGCTCGATGCCCCGGTGCCGGGGATGAACGCGAACGGACGCGTCCCGAGCGCGCCGTCGAAGAACAGCAACCCGCGCCCGCCCGGCACTTCGGGGAGCTCCATCGCGTTCGAAGTGAAGTCGCCGGTGTACGCCACGCTCTCGATCAGATCGATCGCGAGCTCCGCGTCGCCCGTGACGTCGAGGCAGCCCATCGCCGTCCCCATCCCCGCGTCGCGTACGCCGCCATCGACGAGCGCGCCCGGGCCACCGTCGCGCACGCTCCCGTCCACGCCGCCGCCGCCGTCGTCCGCGCTCGGGCCGGCGTCGCGCGGACCTCCGTCGTCCCCCTCTTCGCCGCTGCACCCGACGAACACCGCTGCGAGAGAGAGGCCGAGGATCACGCGCCACATCCCGAAGAGCGTACCTCAATCGCAGGGCGGGCCGCCGCTCCAGCCCGCGAAGATCGCGACCGCTACGTCGATGAACGCGCGCACCTTCGGGTCGAGGTGTTCCTGCGCCGGCCACACGACGCTCACCGCCCCGGCCGCGCCGATGACGTCCGGTAGCACGGGGACCAACGCGCCCCGGCGCACGTCCTCCTCGCAGAAGTGCGTGGGCAGGAGCGCGGCCGTCACCCCACTCAGCGTGAGGCCGCGCGCGAGCTGGACGTCGTTCGCGCGGATGCGGCCCGAGACACGGACCGAGCCGCCGTCCAGCTTCGGGTAGTCGTCGATCGGCTTCCACCCGGATTGGTAGAGCAGCACACACGGCAAGCGCGCGAGATCGTCGACGGTCTCGATCGCGCCGACCCGCTCGAGCAGCGACGGCGCGGCGAACAACTGCGCGTCCGACGGCACGAGCTTCCGCACCATCAACGAAGGATCGCGGACCACCCCCGCGCGCAACGCGACGTCGATCCCCTCGCCGACGAGATCGACGTGGCGGCTCGTGGAGACCACGTCGACCGACACCTCGGGGTTGTCGGCGAGGTAGCGCTCGATCATCTCGGACGCGCGCGTCCCCAATGCGACCGGGAGCGAGACGCGGAGGATCCCGCGCGGCACACCGTCGAGTTGCCGAACCGCGACCTCCAACTCGCGCGCCTCCGACACGATCTTGAGCGCGCGTCGGTACAGCTCTTCCCCCGCACGAGTCAGCGCGAGCCGACGCGTCTCCCGGTGCAGCAACGTCACGCCGAGCTCGTCCTCGAGCGCCGCGAGGTGCCGGCTCAACGTCGGCCGCGGCAGCCCCAACTCGCGGGCCGCCTGCGAGACCGAGCCCCGCTCCACGATGGTCACGAACTCCTGGAGCGCCGAGGCGATCATCTGTCACATATTCGAGCAGGTCATGCCCGAAGTCCACGTCTTGTTCATTCGATGCACGGGCTCGAAGATGCCTCCATGAACAAGAAGATGCTCGGATATTGGGCTTTCACGGGCCTCACGGCCTTCGCGATGGCCGGCGGCGGCCTCATGAACGCCTCGCGGTCGCCCGAGATCGTCGCTTCGTACGCGTCGCTCGGCTACCCGGACTACATGCCGGTGCTGATCGGGGTCTGGAAGGTCCTCGCTGCGGTCGCGCTGCTCGCCCCGGGGTTCGCGCGGATCAAGGAGTGGGCGTACGCGGGGATCGGGTTCGCGATGACCGGCGCATTCATCTCGCACGTGGTCGTGGGAGACCCCGCCGCGAAGGCGGTGCCGCCGCTGTTCGTGCTCGCGTTCGCGATCGGTTCGTACGTGCTGCGCCCGGCCTCGCGTCGCCTCGACGCACCGGCCCCCGAACCGCGCCGCGCCGAAGCGCTCACGGACGCCGTCCCCTCCCGCGCGTGATCACCGCCGCCGCGGCGATCCGCGGTAGGCTCGCGTCGCGACCCGTGACGCGTTCGATCGACACCCTCACCGGACTCTCGGACGTCACCGAGTCCTCGCGCACGTTGCTCCCCTCGGGCACGGCGCGCGCGAAGTTCTCTCGCGCGCGCGGCGGTCCGATCCCTCGCGACCTCACCGCGCGCGCTGCGATGCACGACCTGTCGCCCGAGCTCGTGTACCTCGCCTCCGATCTCGCGCAGCTCGATCCGGACCTCGACGCCGACACCCGCGAAGCGCTCCTGTTCCTCGTCCTCGCGGTGATGCTCGCGCAGGCGGAGGGCAGCACGCGGGTCCACGCGCTCGGGCTCGGCGGCCGCGAACACCTCGCGACCGTCTTCAGCACGCTCGCCGGACCCAAGGTCGATCACACACTCCTCATCGAACGCATCGTTCGTCTCCTCGAAGACGGCGGCGCGAGCGCCGTCATCGGGCGCGAAGTCGAGGACTACAAGCCCCTCGTCCTCCTCGGCGAACACGTCTACGTGCAGCGCCTGTTGTTCCTCGAGCGCCGCATCGCCGATCACTTCGCGCGTCACGTCGGGGTGCTCCGCGCCGTGGACGTCGACGCCGCCGTGAAGGACGTCCTCGACGGCAGCGTCCTCTCCGACGAGCAGCGCCACGCCGTGAAGCGCGCCGCGACACAGCCGCTCACGATCATCTCCGGCGGCCCCGGCACCGGGAAGACGTCGATCGTGGTGTCGCTGCTCCGCGTGCTCCTCGCGTCCGGCACCGCGTCGGATCGCATCGCGATCGCCGCGCCGACGGGTAAGGCGACCAACCGACTGCGTGAGTCGATCGAACGCGACCTCGCGGACGCGCCCGCGCCCGTTACGCTGCACCGCCTCCTCGGCTACATGCCGCGCCGCGACGCCTTCCGCCACCACGAGAACAACCCGATCGTCTCCGAGGTGGTGATCGTCGACGAGAGCTCGATGATCGATCTCGCGCTGATGGAGCGCCTCCTCCGCGCGCTCATCCCGGGGACGCGCCTCGTCCTCCTCGGCGACGCCGATCAACTCCCGTCCGTCGAGGCCGGCGCGGTCCTCGCGGACTTCATCGCGGCGCGCCCCGACCACGCCGTCCGCCTCACGAAGAGCTACCGGATGAACGAGGAGGATCCGGCGGGCGCCGCGATCCTCCGCTTCGCGAACGGGGTCCAAGCCGGGCGCGTCGAAGACGACGTCGCCGACGGCGTGCGGATCATCGACGCGAAGAGCCCCGCCGCGCGCAACCGCTTCCTCGAGCGCTGGTTCGAGCGACGCGTCCGCGGGGACGATCGCCTCGCGCACCGCTTGCGACGCCCCTACCCGTTCATCGGCGGCGCTTTCCGCGACGACGACCTCGAAGACCTCGAAGCCGTCCTCGCGCACTACACCCGCACCAAGCTGCTGTGCGTGACGAGGAGCGACACCTACGCCACGGGATCCAACGCGACCAACGACACCCTCCACCGCATGTACGCCGTCGAGCGCGGCCTGGTCGAAGGCATCGGGCTCACGGTCGGCGAGCCGATCCTCATGCTGGAGAACGACTACGAGCGCGGGCTGTTCAACGGCGACCAGGGCGTCGTGCTCGCGGTCGGAGTGGAGGGCGACGTCGTGCGACCCACCGCGGTCTTCCGCTCCGCCTCCGGCCTCGAAGCGTTCCCGCTCGCTCAGCTCGAACACCGCATCGAGCGCTCGTACGCGATGACGGTCCACAAGGCGCAGGGCTCCGAGCTCGACCACGTGGGGCTCGTGCTCCCGGAGGTCGATGTCCCGCTCCTCACCCGCCAGATCGTCTACACGGCGGTCACGCGCGCGCGCCGCTCGGTGACGATCGCCGGCCACCCCGAGCTGCTCCGCCGCGCGATCGAGCGCCCGATGAATCGCAGCTCCGGGCTGAGCGAGCGGCTGCATTGAACCTGCTGCTCCTGTTCGAAGCGGACCGGCGCGACGAGGCCTTCGTGGTGTCCGGGCGCCGCGCGGCCCACGTGCGCGAGGTGCTCGGCAAAGGCGTCGGCGCCACGCTGCGCGTCGGGCTCGAAGACGGGCCGATCGGCGTCGCGACCATCGAACGCGAAGACGGCGACTCGCTCGCGCTCGCCGTCGAGTGGCGCGAGACACCCCCGCGCCCGACGACTACGTTGATCGTCGCGGTGCCCCGCCCGAAGTCGCTGAAGAAGCTCCTCCCCGAGGTCACCGCGCTCGGCGTCGACACGATCGTGCTCGTGCGGACGTGGCGCGTGGACAAGGCGTACCTCGCCTCGCCGCTCCTCGAGCCCGAAGGCTACCGACCGCTCCTGATCGAGGGCCTGATGCAGGCGCGCGACACGCACGTCCCGCGCGTGATCGTGGAGCCGCTGTTCAAGCCGTTCGTCGAGGACCGCGCGCCCGCGCTGGCCGCGCGCGGGGCGGCGACCGTGCTCCACCCCGGCGCGGCCGAGCACCTCGCGGATCGCAGCGGGCCTCGGCCGGTGATCGCGATTGGACCGGAGGGCGGCTTCTCGGCTTACGAGGTCGAAGCGTTCGAGCGGGCCGGCTTCACGCGGGCTCACCTCGGACCGCGGATCCTCCGCGTGGAGACCGCGGCCGTCGCGGCGCTGGCCCACGCCAACCGCTGAATCCGCGCGCCGGAAAAAAGATCACTCGCGCGCGTAACCATTCGCGCGGTCGCGAGTACCTCGGCGCAGATGATCCGAAACAGCGCCCCGTTCGTACTCACACTCTTGCTCACCGGCGCCGCGTGCGGTGGCGGCGACGAAGAGGCCGAACCGATCGACTACTACCAAGGCGAGACCTCCGCCGCGCTCGGCCTCGCCGGCAACCAGGCCGACTGCGCCACGTGCCACAGCGACGACGGGAGCAAGCGCTCCGGCGACTCGCTGAAGGACATCGCGTATCGCACGAGCTTCAAGGGCGGCGACGCGCCGACCCTCCTTGACGCGAGCAACGCGTGCATCACGGGGTGGATGGGCGGCACTGCCCTCACCGCGGGAGACGACGCGTGGATCATGCTCGAGACCTACCTTCGGGCCATCTCGAGCGAGAGCGTCACCGATCCGAACCCGCTCGCTCCCGAAGTCCTCGCGGACATGGCCGCGTACGAGGCGGCCTACGCGGGCGGCGACGCGGCGGCCGGCGCCGCGAAGTACACCGCCAACTGCGGCGCGTGCCACGACGCGAACCTGAAGGTCGGCCCCGCGGGCTCGCTGTCGAAGGCGACGCTCGGCACGTACCCGGCCGGCCGCATCGCTCAGAAGGTCCGTACGTCGGGTCCGCCGCCGTCGGGGATGAGCGACACCACCGACTCGACGCCCGGCCCGATGCCGTTCTTCGAGCCGGAGGATCTGTCGGAGCAGGACCTGAAGGACATCATCGCGCACCTCCTCCAGTGAGCGGCGCGACGCGCGCGAATCAGAAGTCGTCTTCGATGACGATCGAGCCGGTGTCCGTGCGGCTGACCTGCGTGATGCCCGGGTAGCGCGCTTCGAGGCCGTACGGATCCGCGGGGTCGACGGACGCGACGACGGCGTCGCTCGAGGCCTTGGCGGGCCGGTGCGCGAGCGCGGCCTGGATCGCCTCGTCGAGGAGCGCCGGCTCGATCGGCTTCGCCAGGTAGCGGAAGATCTGCCCCTCGTTCACCGCGCGCCCGATCGCCTCCACGCTCGCGTGCCCCGTGAGGAGAATGCGGACTACGCGCGGGAAGCGGACGCGGACCTGCGTGAGGAACTCGGATCCCACGAGCCCGGGCATGCGCTCGTCCGAGACCACGACGTCGATGTCGTGCATGCCGAGCATCTCGAGTGCGCGCCCCGCGGCGTCGCTGGTGAGGATGTCGTAGGGCTTCTTCCGGAGCGCGTCGCGGAGGCTCTCGAGTAGCTCGCGGTCGTCGTCGACGAACAGAATCTTGGCGGTCATCTGAACTCCTTGGGTCTCGACCCGGTCATGCGGCCACCGCGTGCGCAGGGATGGGTAGGCGAACGTGGAAGGTGGTCCCGGCGGGGGACGTCTCGAACGTGAGGCGCCCGCCGTGTCGTTGGACGACGACGTTGTGCGCGATGGACAGCCCTTGGCCCGTGCCGCGGCCGACCTCCTTCGTCGTGAAGAACGGATCGAAGATCCGCGTCTGGACTTCGGGCGGAATGCCGCAACCGTCGTCGCCGATCGAGACGACCACCGCGTCCTCGTCGCGACGCGCGCGCACCGTGATCTTCCCGCGCGTGCCCGCCGGGCGCTTCGCGTCCTGGATCGCGTGGGTCGCGTTGACGACGAGGTTGAGGAACACCTGGTGGATGTCGGTGGCGTTGCCCTCGACCATCGGCAGCGGCTCGAGCTCGGTCTCGACGTCGGCCACGTACTTGTACTCGTGGGCCGTGACCGCGAGCGTGGTCTCGATCGCGTGCGCGATGTCGACGGGCCCCGTGCTGTCCGACGGATAGGAGAACGTCTTGAGCGCCGACACGATGTCGCGCACGCGACGCACACCCTCCACGCCGCGCTGCGCCGCCTTCGGCGCGCGCTCCCTCAGGTAGTCGAGGTCGGCTTCGCGCTCGGCTTCCGCGATCGCGCGCATCAACGGCGAGGTCGTGTTCTTCACCTTCGACCGCAGCACCTCGTACGCGTCGATGACGCGCAACAGATCGTCGACCGCCTCCCCGAGGAAGTGGAGGATGTCGCCGACGAACTGGATCGGTGTGTTGATCTCGTGTGCGACGCCGGCCGCGAGCTGACCGATCGACTCGAGCTTCTGCGCGTGCCGGAGGTCGAGCTCCATGCGCTTGCGATCCCTGAGGTCCAGGCCGATGCAGACGAAGCGCGTCCCGATCGCCGCCTGCTGCGCGGTCGCCGAGACGAGTACCGGGCGCTCCTCGCCGGACAGCGTGCGCCACGCGACTTCGTCGTGGAAGATCTCGGTCGTCCCCACGAGCGGCTCGAGGTGAGCGCGACTGTCGGGCCACACGTCCTCGAGCGACACGCGCATCAGGTCGGTCGTGTCGCGCCCGAGGAGCGCGGAGGCCTCGTGATTGGTGCGGACGAGCTCTTGGTCGCCGCTCACCACGAGGAGTGCGCCGGGCACCGTCTCGATCAGCTGCTCGAGCTGGACGTTCGCGGCCCGGAGACGCTCGTTCGAGGTGAAGAGCTCGCGCGTCTTCGTCTCGATCATCTCCTCGAGGATCGCGACGCGGGCCTCGGCGCGCTCGAGCCGCTTCTGGAGGACGTCACTCATGCCGCGGACTGCGCCTCCTCGACGAACGCCACGTCGAACACGCACGCGTCGGCGCCGTCGTGCTGGCACTGCGACTGGCGGTACTCGACGGCGTACCCGAAGTGATCCGCCACGCCCTCGAGCAGCCCCTCCATGAAGTGGCAGAGCTTCCGCGCTGACCGGTACTCGATCCGCATCGAGTCCGTGCCGATCTCCTCGTAGACGAACTTCGGCGTGACGGCCTCGGGCCACAGCTTCCTGACCTCCACGTGGATGACGGAGTCGACGCTCGCGAGGAACGACACGGGGTCGTCGTGCGGCTCCACGAATGTGCCGAACTTCCTCGCGAGCGGGCCGAACGAGAACTTGCCGAAGGCCCGGAGTGCGTCGGGGAGCGTCACGCCGAGCCGCTCCGCGGCCTGGACCGCGAGCGCGACGAGATCTTCGTCCGGGTACGTGCCCGGGCCGACGAACGGCTCCTTCGTCCGCAGCGGGCAGAGATCACAGATCTACTCCCAGACGTCGGGGCCCCAGCCCTCGACGACGAACGACTCCAGCAGGTTGAAGACCACGCCCTTCACGCCTCCTCCCATCGGCGGCGCGGCCCGGCTCGAAAGCCCCGAGGGCTACATCGACTCACAACGGTCCGATGTCGGGTGCGAACGTTGACCGGTTGCCGGGCCCGGATCGGTCTGTTGTCCTGAATGAGACACGTGGAGCCCGATCCGACCACTCCGCAGCGCCCCTGGCTCCGCCTCGGCCTCCTCGCCGTCGGCGGCGTGGCCGTCTACGTCGTCGGCCGCGCGACGGGCCTCATCGGCGACATCGATCCCGAGACGATCCGCCAGTTCGTCGAAGACGCCGGTCCGCTCGGCGTCGTCGCGTTCGTCGCGGCGTTCGCGATCGGGATGTTCTTCCACGTGCCGGGGATGGTGTTCGTCGTCGCGGGCGCGCTGATCTACGGCCGCGCGCTCGGCTTCCCGGTCACGTTGCTCGGC
>JAUHYN010000116.1 GCA_030426505.1 bacterium
AACTGACGTCGCGACTGGACCGATCACTCTCCCTCTGCATGCAACGCCCATGACCCAAGAAACTGCCCCCTCCATCGACCGACAGAGCGTGCGGGACACCGTCGAGCGAAGCCCGATCTTCGCCGTCGTGCGGACCGATTCGCTGGACGAGGCCCGCGCCCAGGCCGACATCTTCATCCGCGGCGGCCTCGAGATGATCGAGATCACCTTCTCGGTGTCCGGCGCGACCCAGCTCGTCAGCGAACTACTGACCGAACGCCCGGAGGGGGCCCGCTACAAGGTCGGCATGGGGACCGTCACGACCGCACATCGAGCCGAGGCGGCGGTCGAGGTCGAGCCAGAGCAAGCAGACGCCTCGACCTTCACGCTGCGATTGGGCCACCAACCGCTTGAGCATCTCATCGAAGAAGCCGCGGTTGGGGATTCCGGTCAGCGGATCGCGGAGGGCGACCTCTTTGAGTCGGTTCTCTACCAGACTGCGTTCGACGGCGTACCGCAACGACCGCTCGAGTGCATCCCCCGTGAGGTTGTCCTTGTGGAGGTAGTCGTGGGCGCCCGCCCGGACCGTTTTCAGTCCAACCTGCGTCTCGTCGCTTCCGCTGAGGACGACAATCCCGGTCCCCGGTGCGATCTCCTTAATGCGGGGCACCACCTCGGTAGGGTCCCGTCCCGGTAGATTGAGGTCTGTGAGGATGACGTCGAACGGCTCGGACGACGCAAGGAGGCGCAGGGCCTCGTCGAGTCCGGTCGCGTGCGTCAGCGCGACGTCCAGCGTGTCTTCGAGCTTGAGTCGTACGAGCTCGGCGTCGAGTTCATCGTCTTCGAGCAGCAGGACTCTCCGTGCGGTGATCACCAGGCGCCCCCCAGCGGCAACATCGTCTCTGCACCCCAGTAGCCGAGGATGCGCTCGAGAAGGGCCTCGAACCCCGCTAGCCCCAACGGTTTCACGTGGTAGGCGTTACAGCCGTGGGAATGCGCCGACTCGACGTCCCGAGACGCCTTCGAGGTCGTCAACATCAAGACGGCGAGGTGTCGCAAGCGCTCGTCGGAGCGCACCTCCCGGAGCAAATCGAAGCCGTCGCGCCCCGGCATCTTGAGGTCCGTAATCACCAGGATCGGCCCGTCTTTCGCCGCACGCAGCATGGCGAGAGCCTCCTCGACGGTGTCCTTAACCACAAGCGCGCGGGAAGGCGCGACACGCTCCATGGCGATTCTGAACAGCTCTTGGTCGGCGGGGTCGTCGTCCCCAGCGCGCCGTACACGAACCAGATGTTCCCGGACGCGCCGTTCTGCACCCAGACCTGGAACGAGTAGCGGTTCGTCGGGTCGCCGAACAGCGGGACGTTGCTCCACTCGTACACCGTGAACTGCGCCCCACCCGCGTTGAGCACGGCAACGTACCACTCGGCGCCGTCACCGTCGGTGCCCATGTCGAGGTCCGTCCACAGCGGCGCGAGCAGGTTGTTCGGCGCGGCGGCGTCCGGGAGGTCCTGGTTCGACGCGCTGGCCGCCAAGCCGCTCGCCGTCCCGGCCTCGATCGTGCCGTTCACCGACCAGATGATGCTGCTGTAGCTCTGGCCGTTGTACGTGAACGCGGGGACGTTGAGCAGGAAGGCACCGTCGTCGCAGTTGCCCGGGCAGCCGAACGGCGTCACGCCGAGGCTCGCGAGCGGGAAGAAGCCGAACGGCGACGGCGACGGCACGGCGCTGAGGCCGCCGACGTCGAGCTGGCCGCTCCAGGAGACGGTGCGCGTCCCGGCGTCGTACGTGAACGGCGCGCTGGTCGTGCCGCCCGCGATCGTCGCCGCGAGCGAGCTCGGGACGATGTCGACTTCGGCGGGGAGCGTCGCGCTCAGATCGATCGCGCCGGCGAGCGTCCCGTTCGTGACCTGGAGCCCGTAGCTCAGCGTGTCGCCCTCGGTCGCGTCGGCCGAGTCCACGGTGTGCGCGAAGACGCCCGGCAGCTCCGAGTTCGACGGGAGCACCGCGATCGGCATGTGCAGGTTCGGCGCGTTCCCGTTGCGCGGGGTCAGCTCGAGCGTCGCGAAGTTCCAGCCCGCCGCCGCGAACAGCGTGTTCGCGGTGATCGTGATGTCCTGCGTCTGGTTCATGCCGATGCTGAAGGCGCTCGGCGACACCGTGACGTCGAGGCCGGCCGGAGCGTCGACGGTGACGTCATAGCGACCGCCCTTCCCGACGCGACGCACGGTGCGCGTCCACGAGCAGCCCTCGACGCACTGGTTGTTCTGCATGCTCGCGATGTTCAGCGTCTTGGGGTCGCCGCCGGTCTCCGGGTTCGCCGCCAGGAAGTTCGCAGGCGACTCGTCGAGCACGAGGCCCGAGAACTTCGACTCGGAGAGATCGATGCGACCCGCGCCGACGTCGAACGGGTCGGCCGGAGTCACGCCGTCCTCCTTGAAG
The DNA here is from genome assembly GCA_030426505.1 of bacterium. Taxonomy (GTDB): domain Bacteria; phylum Myxococcota; class Kuafuiibacteriia; order Kuafuiibacteriales; family Kuafuiibacteriaceae; genus JAUHYN01. The sequence goes on from JAUHYN010000116.1 coordinate 2,422, forward strand.
TTCAGCTCGGTGCGCTTCGAAGTCATCATGATCGCCGAGCGGATCTCGTACGGCGACCAATCGGTGACCTTCGACATGAGCGCACCCGCGCCCGCGTTGTGCGGGCTCGACATCGAGGTGCCGCTCAGGAACGTGTACTCGTCGCCGGTCGTGCCCGGGAAGGTCGCGTACGGCGCGTAGATGCTCACGCCGGGCGCGCCGATGTCGGGGACGAGGATCTCGAGCGCCGAGTTCGGTCCACGCGAAGAGAACGAACCCATGATGTCGCCCGCGGCGGGATCCAACACGATGCTCGTACCGCTGATCGAACCCATGGCGCCGGGGTTCGCATCGGCCCAGGCCTTGAGGGCGTCGCCCGCGGTCACGCCGATGTGGACGCCGGGGAGGAAGTGCGGGTCCGCGACGATCGACTCACCGTCGGCGGCCGTGTTGGCGAGCACGAAGCCGCCCGCGCCGCCGGCGAGGACGTTGGCGCCCTTGTCGACGCGCGCGATCTCACCGCGGTCGCAGATCACGATCTCGCCGCTGAACGTCCCCGGCGGGAACGGGTCGAGGCACTGCGCCGGATCCGTGTCGTTCGCCGAGCCGTTGGTCGTGGGGAAGTTGGCCGCGTAGACGATCGGGGCGGGGCCGAAGCCCGCGGTGAGCCCGGCGCCGAGGATGTCCGGCAACGACGCGCCGTTGCTCGTCAGCGCGATCAGCGAGTTGTCGATGCGACGCGGGTGCGTCATCGCGGCGGTGGTCGCGACCCACGGTGAGTTGTGGCCGGTCGTCGCCGCGCCCGGGCCCTCGTTACCGGCCGACGCCGAGACGTAGACGCCCGCGGCGGTCGCGTTCAAGAACCCGATCTCGACCGGGTCGTTGTAGGGATCGTTGCCGCCGGAGATCGAGTAGTTGAGCGAGTGGATGCCCTCCGGGAGCGCGGCCGCGTCGATCACCACCTGGTTGATCGCCGCGAGCAGCGCCGAGCCGGGGCACGTGTCGATGCACACGTCGTAGATGATGAGGTTCGCGTGCGGCGCCACGCCGGAGACGTGCCGCGAGAACGTCGTCGTCGGGGCGTCGAGCGTCGCGTGGTAGACGATATTGCCCGCGGCCGTGCCGGCCGTGTGCGAACCGTGACCATCGGAGTCTTCGGGCGAAGTCGGATCTTCGGGCCCCTGCACGAACGACCACGCGCCGATGAGTTTGTCGTTGCAGAACGAAGGGTCGACGGTGTCGCAGTAGCTCCCCGGGATGTAGTTGTTCTTACCGAGCGGGTTGCGGTGGTTGTAGCCGTCGCCGCCGATGTCCTTGAACGCGGAGTGATCGTGGTTGATGCCGGTGTCGAGCACCGCGATCACCGCGTCCTCACCCATCGAGGCCCGGCCCTTCGGGTAGCCGTACCAGATGTTGGGAGCTTCGATGTGCCCCGGGCCGACGTCGGTCATCGGCTTCTCGATGCGCTCACGCTGAACGCTGACGACACCGTCGAGCGTACGCAGGAGCTCCGCCTCCTTGGCCCGAAGCTCCAGCGCCACGCCGTTGAACGCATGCTGGTACGTGAACTTCGGGTGGAGCTCACGTCCGAGCGCGGTCGAGCCGCCGCGCACGAAGTCGCGCTGGCGCTTCTTCAGGTGCGCCTCGTACGCGCGGGACGCCTTCGTGCGGACGTCGAGGCGACGCGCGCCGGTGATCTTGGGGTTGGTCGCGGGCAGGCCCGGGAGGCCGCCGCGGTAAGAGGCGACCGCGGGATCCGCGAGGCGGACGATATAAACCGCCACGCCTTCCCGCTCCTTCGCGGTGCGCTTCGGCGCGACCTTCGGGCGGTGCGCGCTGTTCGGCTCGACGTCGCGCGAAACGTCCGCGGCGACGGTGGGTTGAACGCGATTCGGGGCGAGAGTCACCGAACCGGACTGGGCTGTTGCGACAGATGATGCGCCGACGATGGAGAACGCCAACGCAATGCTCGATACACGCGTCATCTAGACCTCGACTTTCCAACGATGCCGACGACTCGATGGCCGCGCCCTTCGCGACCGACCGACTCGTCTCGAAGAACTCGGCGTCCTCGTTCGCAGGCCGGATCGCATTCGTCGAGAACGAAATCAGGCGGCATCGAAGTCATTTCGATGAGTTGAGATACCTATCGGTTCGTATGTGACAGGTGACTTCGAACTCACCAACGTCGCGGATCGATCACGATGGGATCGACGGCGTCGAACTCACGCTCGATCTCATCGCGGAGTCCATCATCGAGAACATGCGCCATCGCCGCTGCGGTCTGTGAGAGCTGCACAGCGGATTCGGCACCAACCAGTAGGTACGAGGCGCCGCTCGCCCTCGCGGCGTACGCGATCGCGAGCGTCACCACGTCGACGCCGTGACGTTCCGCGAGGCGAGACAGACGCCCCACCCACGCGCGCGCGCCGGCGACGCGATCCGACGGCGCGACGAAGAGCCCCTGGAGCAGCGCGCTCCGTGCGAACGTCACGCAACCCTCGAGCGCATGCGCCACGGATCGCGCGCGGCGATCGAAGACGTTGAACGGGAACTGTACCGCGCCGATCCGATCGAAGTCGCGCGCGCGGACGATCGTCTCCGGCACGTAGACCGAGACGCCGACGCGCGGGACCACCGACCCGATCACGTCCAACAGCGCGTCGCCGTGCCGGAAGAGATCCTCCACGTCGTGCAGCAACACGACATCCGGTGCGCCGCCGAGTCGCGAACACGAGTCGTCGAGACCGCGCCGCACGACGCCCGCGTCGAAGCTCTCGCCGACCGACGCGACCTTCGTGACGATCTCGACGCCCTCCGGTCGACCGTTCGCCGCGAACCACGCGCCGAGCCGCGCCTCGGCGTCACCGTACGCGGGGGCCGTGTCGATCGCCGCCACGCCGCACGAATCGAACGCGGCGGTGAGGAGCCGATCCACCTCGGCGTCCGAGGGTCGGCCGCGCGTGTTCGCGATCCCGTAGTCGAGCCCGAGCTGCGCCGTGCCGAGCGCGAGTCTCGTCACGCGGGATCCTCGGGCCACTCGAAGTCCTCGACCAAGAAGCCCGGGATCTGCCATCGCCCGTCCACGCGCGCCCACAGGTCGAGGTTGCGGAACCGCTCGACGGTCGCGAAGTACTTCGCCTCGCTGATGCCGAGGTACTCGCAGAAGACTCGGATGTCGTCCCACGGCGTCTCGTCACCGGCGGCGCCGATGCGCGCGATCGCTTCGTCGCGTGTCATGCGGCCGGCGCGGATCTCCATCGACAGCGTGTCCCACGTCCGCGTGATGCCGAACTTGTGCCACTTCGGGTGGTGATGCACGCCGATCATGTCGTCGTCGATGTTGACGAAGTCGTAGTGCCCGACGCGCGCGCCCTCCGCGCGCGCGGAGAAGCCGTGCTGCCGCGCGATCGCGAACGAGCGCTGCGGGTCCCACGAGAAGTAGTGACCGAGGAACACCACGCGGATGTCCTTCTCTTCGAGCACGTCGTCATCGGGGAAGCGCAGCGACGCGAGGCTCTTCGCGCTGATGCCCTCGCCCACCCAGTCGTCGGCGGTCGTCCCCTCCGTGACGCCGAAGCGCGCGCGCCACTTCGCGTCCACGCGCGCGCCCATCAGCGACTGGTCGTCGGTGCCGTACTCGAACGCGGAGTTCTCGCCGTACACCACGAGCGGGATGTCGAACGCCGCCGCGACCTGCACCGGGTACGCGTAGATCGCCATGTGACTCACGAGCCCGCTGATGCCGAACCGATCGAACGCGCGCGCGATGAAGCGGCGCTCCACTTCCGGGTTCAGTCGCAGCTGCACGTGGTCCACGCCGATCCCCACGAGGTTGTCGAGGTTCTTCGTCCCCAGCTCTGTGCGCCCGGGGTACGCGTAAGTCACGCACAGTGGAGTGAGCCCGTGCTCGAGGCACGTGACGACCTGCCAGTAGCTGTCCTTGCCGCCGCTCACCGGGATCACGCAATCGTGCCCGCGCGCGCGGCGCTTCACGTTCTCGACCACGACCGAGAAGTCCTCGGCGCGCTTCGTCCAGTCGATCGCGCCCTTGGTCGCGGCGTTGAGGCAGCCGCGGCACACCCCGTCGGCGTCGAGATCCACGCCCGGCCGCGTATCGGGCAGCACACAGCGCGTGCAGTAGCGAGGCGGTGCCATCGTGGCGCGCGACGCTACCACCGCGGACCCCGTCGTGACACCGGGTTTCGGGCTCGACTCGCGACGCTCACGGTGTAGTGTCCGCCCGCGGACCATGAGCAGCACCGAACACGTCGACGCCGTCATCATCGGCGCGAACACCCGCGGCCTCGTCAGCGCCTATCTCATGGCGCAGCTCGGCTATCGCGCCGTGCTCGTCGAGCGCACGAACCGCGTGGGCGGCGCCGACGCGTCGTTCGTCTCCGAGGGCGGCGCGCGCTTCGAGCACGGGCTGCACGTCCTCGACGAGGATCGATCCGAGCTGGCCACGCGGCTGTTCAAGAAGGTCGTCGGGGGGCGCGTCCACCGACACCAACTCAAGCGCGGCATGGTGCTGCGCGGATCGATCATGCCGTACGCGCCGCTCCCCAGCGCGATGCCTCCGACGCTCCGCGCGATGCTCCCCGGCGAGGATCTGATCGACGACCTCGGCGACGCCACGCCCACGCGCGAAGCGCTCGCGCGGTTCTACGGGCGCGACTACGTCGACTTCGTCTTCGACGAGGTCCTCCCGTCCTATCCCACCGAGTCGCGCCACCTCGCGTTCGGCGTCGACGAGTCGAAGCTGATGGCGAACATCTACCCGTGGTTCTTCCCGCGCGCGCGCCGCCCCGAGTCCGGCGACGAGTCGCGCGCGTTCCACGACAAGCTGCGCGCCGGCATCGACCAGACGATCCTCTACCCCGAGGAGGGCGGCTTCGGAGGCTTCGCGGAGGCGTTCGCCACCGCGCTCGAAGGCACTTCGGTCGAGCTCCTCCGCGGCGCGAAGGACGCCGACATCGAGCTCGAACCCGGCACGCACCGCATCCGCGCGGTGACCGCGATGGGCCGTCGCTTCGAGGCGCCGCGCTACCTGTGGGCGGGCGGCTGGCTGCAACTCACCAACCTCCTCGGCATGGCGTGGCAGAACCCGGGCACCGACCGCATCGTGCTCGGGAGCTTCCAACTCTCACGCGCGTCCGATCTCGAGTTCGACGAGCTGCTGTTCGGCGATCCGAACCACGCGATCAATCGCCTCTACTTCCCCGCGCGCTTCCGCAAGAGCGACGAGCCGCTGATGCAGATCGAGTTCGCGTTCCCGGAGGCGAACAGCGACATGCCCCGCGACGCCGAACACTGGAAGACCTCGTGGCTCGAGAGCGTGCGCGCGCTCGGCATCGTCGCGCCCGACACCGCGATCGAGGCGTTCGACTTCCGCAGCTTCGTGCTCCACTTCAATGCGTTCGGCGCGGAGGGCGAGCCCCTCCAGGACGCGGATCCGTCCGTGCTCGTGGACTCGAACATCTTCCCGGTCGTCCCCTCGCTCGCGAACCTCAACCTCAACCGCTACGTGCCGCGCGTGGTCCGCGACGTCTCCGCGCTCCTCGCGGACATGGACGACTGACGTGCCGAAGCTCGAGTCGCGCCTCGGCACTTGGGACCTACCGCACCTCCACATGTGGAAGGACCGCGGCGTCCCGTACCGCGCCGCGCGCGTCCCACTCGTCGAACCGTCCACGCGCATCGCGACGATCGGGAGCTGCTTCGCGACCGAGCTCGCGAATGGCCTGAAGCGCATGAAACTCGGGGGGGGGCAGCACCCCGCGGGGCTCTTCTACAACACGAAGTCGATCCGCCAGGAGCTCGAGCGCATCGTCGGCGGCTGGCCCGAGCGCCGCGCCGAACCGTACTGGCCGGTGGACGCCGGGTTCGCGCACCCGTTCAAGGACGTCACGCACCACTTCGCGACCGAGGCCGAGATCGCAGCGTGGAGTGACGACCTCGACCGCGAGGCGGACGCCCTCTTCACGAACGCCGACCTCGTGGTCGTCACGCTCGGTTTGATCGAGACCTGGCGCAACCCGAGCACCGGCAACACGTTCCGCCAGATTCCCCACCCCGAAGCGTTCGGCCGCACGCCGGCCGAGTTCCACCGCCTCGACCAGGCGACGATGCGCGAGGACCTCGAAGCGATCCGCCGCGTCGTCGTCGAGGGCCTCGGCGCGAAGCTCGTGGTGACGGTCTCGCCCGTGCCGCTCGTGGCGACGATGACTCCGCTCGACGTCTTCGTCGCCAACACCGAGTCGAAGTCGCGTATCCGCAGCGCGGTCTCCGAGTTCGTCGCCGCGCACGACGACGTCCACTACTTCCACTCCTATGAGCTCGTGACGACCGCCGAGCGGCAGAGCGACTTCATGAAGGAGGACGGCCGCCACGTGAAGCGCGCCGCGGTCGAATACATCCTCGCCGACTTCCTGCGCGTCTTCGCGGGTCCCGGCGTGGAGGTGCCCGAAGTGGATCGCTCGTGGATGACCGACATCGCGCAGCGCGCTTCGCCGAGCGAGATGCAAGACCGCTTGCAGCCGAAGGAGACCTCGGTGCGCACCGACGCGAAGGCGCTCGCGAAGAAGATCGCGCAGCGCGGACGCTCACGCCTCGCACGTCTGTGGTGACCCTGTCCCTAAACTCCTACCCCGCGCGTCCGACATGATCGGAGGACATGAAGGCAGGATTGGTGATCCCGGTGCTGATGGCCGGGGTGGGGTTCATCGTGACGTGGGGCTGCTCGAGTTCTCCGGATCCTGACACCGGGCCTCTCCTCTTCGGGGCGAATGTCCAAGCGCTCGTGCTGGACTACGCACACGGCGCCTACCCCGCCGGCGCGATGATCGACGTCGAGTGCATCGACGACGGTCGCCAGGGCAGCCACGAGACCGGCGAGGGCTGCGACTGCCTCCACCTCCACAGCGGCGCGGGGATCAACATCGTCGGAAGCACGGCGACGGTCGCGGACATGGAGCCGAACGAGTGCGGACACGGGTGCTTGGTCGTCACGGCGACGTCGGCGTTGGCGGTGTACTGCGGAGGCCTGGACGTCGACGATCCGAATCACCCGCGCAAGGGCCTCTGCTTGCAAGCGCCCTGCGGCAACTGATCACTGCGCCAACGCACGCGCGCGCGTCCTGAGCTTCGCGAGGTCGTCGCGTTTGCGATCGAGATCGGTCGACGAACGCGCGACCGTGATGTCCCGCTGCAACTCGAAGATCGCCCTCCGCTTGTCCGGGGACGCGTCCGCCTTGAGCTTCTGCAGCCGCGCGCTCAACGCGGCGAGCTGACGGTTCACGCTCTCCACGGTCACCGGCGGCGGCGGCGCCGGCTTCGTCTCGGGGGGCGGCTTCGGCTTGCGGCGACCGCGCGGCGGCGGCTTCGTCTCGCTCGGCGGCGGCGCGGTGCGCTCGACCTCCTCCACCGGCGCGGTGGGCGGCGCCGGGACCTCGGTCACGCTGGGGCGAGGCGTGGTGGCGACCGCCGTCCGCTTCGCGGGCGGCGTGTGAACGACGGCTTCGCGTTCGTCGAGCGCGCGCACGACGAGCACCGCGACGATCGCGCCGAGCGCGGTGGCGATCGCGACGGCGGCACCGAGGACGCCCAGCGACACGGAGCGCTTCTTCGGCCGCGGCCAGACCGTGTCACCCGAGACACTCACGATGCTCGGACTCGAGCCCGTGTTCATCATCGGCCGATCGCGCGCGACGACGCGGGTGTTCGGCGCGACGCTCGGATCGAACGACGACAGCTCGGTCGCCTGCGTCCCCTCCGGGATCTGCGTGACCGGGACGACGTCGACGGCCGTCGGCGACGCGGCGCTCATCGGGCGGCTCGGGTTCGGGCGGTGTTCGGTGGGTTGCAGGTCCGGCGGGAGGACGCCCTCGCGCATGACGAAGACGCGCGTGGGGCGTACGTCGAACTCTTCGCCTTCGACCGGCAGCATCATCAACGCGCGGATCTCTTCCTCGCGCTCCTGTCGGGTGCTGCCGAAGAGGTCTTCGAGGAGCGACTGCATCCCGCCGCGCGCGTCGGTCGGCGGGACGACCTGCCGCAGGTCGTCGAGGAACGCCTTCGCGGATTCGTAGCGCGCGTCGCGATCGGCGCGGAGCGCCTTCTCGATCACGCCGTCGAGTCCGGGCGGGATGTCGGGGCGGAAGCGCGACGGCGGCACGAAGGCCGGCCCCATCGAGGCCTCCATCATCTTCGGGAGCGGACCGCGCTTGATGAAGTTGCGCAGCGCGAGCATCTCGAACGCGACGACGCCCATCGCGTAGACGTCGGCGCGCGCATCGACGCGTTCGCCGCGCGCTTGTTCCGGCGGCATGTACCCGACCGACCCCATCACCACGCCGGTGCGCGTCCGCCAGTCCTGCGCGTTCGACTTGCCGAGGCCGAGATCGATCAGGCGCATCACGCCGTCCTCGCCGACCATCAGGTTCTTGGGAGACAGATCGCGGTGGACGATCTCGAGCGGCTTCTTCGACTTGGGGTCCACCGCGGTGTGCAGCGCGTGGAGTCCGGCGAGGCCGCCCGCGATGAGGTCGACGACGGACGCGATCGACGCGTGGTGTCCGGACTCGAGGATCGCGTCGAGGACGCGGGACAACGGCCAGCCCGCGACGTAGTCCATACAGATGTAGAGCGTCTCGCCGACCGCGCCCACGTCCCACACGCGCGCGACGTGCGGGCTGTCGACGGCGACCGCGACGGCGGCTTCGTGTCGGAAGCGACTGACGAAGCCCTTGCGATTCGCGAGCTCGCCGTGGAGGCGCTTGACGACGACGGGGCTCGGGATGCCCCGATCGATGTCGGTCGGGCGGGCGAGGTGTACGTCCCCCATCGCGCCACGGCCCAGGGCCTTGACCAGGACGTACCCGCCAAACACCTGGGGTCGCGGCGTCTCGCCTGACGCCTCGGCGGTCACGAGGGCGAGATTACCGCCGTTCTCGGCGCCCTCGCCAGTCTCCGGCCCCCATGCGCGTGACCGCGATCACATAACACACTGCGTCCAGCCCGAACGTGCGCGATCGCGGTAAGACACGCAGACTTCACGAAGACTTGACCCCGCGGCCTCGTCGAAGGAAAGGAGGCTCGGGGAAATTTCGGTGTACCTGGGATGACCGACGCACACTCAGACCGACAGAAGCTCATTCTCCTGTTGCTGGACGTCCTGATGTTCGTGTCCGCCTTCGTGGCGGCCATGTGGGTTCGCTTCAACGCGAACCTCACGATCTTCGAGTTCGGGCGCCCGCCGTGGGAGCCGATGATCAACAGCCTCCCGATCATGTTCGGGATCTGGTTGGTGACGCTCGCAGGATGCGGACTGTATCGCATCGAGCGGAACCGGTTGTTCTTCGAGTTCGCGCGTCTGGTCCAGGCGCTGTTCGTCGTGTCCGGGATCCTCGCGTTCGTCGTCTTCTTCTACCGCGGCTTCAGCTACTCGCGTGGCTTCGCGCTGGTCTTCATCTCGTTCCTGCTCACCGCGACCTTCTTCGGGCGCATCGGGTTCCGCGTGGTCCGCGCGCGCCTCGAGATGCTCGACCGCTCGCGCAACCGCGTCTTGCTCGTCGGGCTGTCGCCCGTCGCCGTACACCTCGCGTCGACGATCAACGCGCAGGAGCACCTCGGCATGTTCGTGGTCGGCGCGCTCGACGACGACGCGGAGATCGGCCACGCGCTCAGCGAGGACGTCACCGTCCTCGGCCGCACGGACGCCCTCGCCGAGATCGCCGAGGCCCACGACGTCCGCGGCATCGTCATCACGAACCCCAAACTGGACGACGCCCTTCAGATGTCGCTGCTCGACGTCTGCCTCGCGCGCAACCTGGAGTGGATGGTCGTGCCGTCCGCGTTCGAGTTGATGCTCGATCGCGTGGAGCTCGAGGCCGTCGCCGGCGTCCCGATCCTCTCGCTGCGCCGTTGCAACATCCGCGGCGCGAACCGCCTCGCGAAGCGCGCGTTCGATGTGTCGGTCGCCTCGCTCGGTCTGCTGCTCGTGTCGCCCCTGATGTTGATGGTGGCGGCGCTGATCAAGCTGACCTCGAAGGGCCCGGTGTTCTTCTCGCAGATGCGGATCGGCGAGAACGCGCAGCCGTTCAAGTTCTACAAGTTCCGCTCGATGCACGTCGACAACGACGACAGCATCCACCGCGCCTACACGAAGAAGCTGATCGAGGAGGGCGCCGCGGCGACC
>JAUHYN010001269.1 GCA_030426505.1 bacterium
GCGGACGCGGGCGGGGCGTGGGCGCGGTGGGCCCGGCGATGAATCGCGGGCTGGCCGACCGCCGCGGCGCGCTCGGGGCTCGTGCGCGGGCGGTGCCGCAGGAGCGCCCGGCCCTCGTAGCGACGGCACAGGCGGTCGAGCACGGCGAAGAGCGCCTCGACGTCGTGCGGATCGTCGACGTCGCGACGCACGGCGAGGTACGCGCCCTCCCCGAGGCGAGCACAAAGCGCCGCGAGGACGCGGGGTGTCTGCCAGGGGAGCCCGACCAGCGCTTCGATACGGGCGGCGTCCAAGCCGAGGAGGTAGAAGCCGCCGTCACGCGCCGGGCCGACGACGAGGCCGGGGTCGAGCACGGCGCGGCGGACGTCCGACGCCGTGAGGCCCGGGGTGTCGATGCCGAGCGCGACGACGCGCTCGTACCCGCGCGCCGCGACCTCACGGAGCGCGCCCAGGAAGCGCGCTTCGAAGTCGGCGCCGCGCTGCGCGACGCGGATGAAGTCGGCGGGCCAGAGGTCGTCCGCGAGGCCGTCGGAGGCGACGAGGACGTCCGCGCCGGACGCGCCCCGCGCGACCGCAGCGGCGGTGGCACGCGCGAGCACGGCCGAGAGGCCGCTCGGCCCCGCGACGTCGTCTCGGGCGAACACCACGATCGCCGTTCGCTGAGCGCGCGCCAACGGGAGGGGCGTAGCGCAGCGGTGCGCCCGAGACAACCTACGCAACGGCTCCGCGGAGCGAGGGCGCTTCGTCGACGCGCTCGGCCGGGAGGTGCCGCGCGAGGAAGCGGCGCGCGTGGCGCGCGAACACGTCTGCGTGCTCCTCGTGAACGAACAGCTTCCCGCCCGGGATCGTCTCGAGTTCGGCGCCGCCGGAGAACTGGTCGACCATCTCGCGCGCCCCGGCGATCGGGAACCACGGATCCGCGTCGCCCCACACGAGGAGGACGGGCGCGTCGATCTGGGCGTGCAGACGACGGAGGTGCATGAGGTCCTGCACGTCGAAGTTCTGGAGCAACGCGAACGCGCCGCGGTTTCGCTCCATGTCCAAGAGCGGCTCGACGACGCGCGCGAAGAACGGCCCTTCGGCGTAGTCCGGATCCGTGAAGCACCCGCCGAAGCCGAGCTGCGTTCGCCGGAAAGCGCGCGACCCGAGCATGACCGGCAGCAGCCGACGCCCGCCCGGGATCTTCGACAACGCGTAGTAGACGTACAGCATCCACGGCGTGTGACCGTCCGTCTCCGTGTTGCCGAACAGCAGGCCCTTCACCCGGTCGCCGTGACGCGCGGCGACCATGCGGGCGACGACGCCGCCGCTGTCGTGCGCGACCATCGCGTAGTCATCGATGCCCAGCCGATCGATCGCGGCCTCGATCGCGTCGGCGTGGCGGGACAGCGTGATGTCCTCGTCGGAGTCGAACTCCGTCGCACCCGCGCCGGGGAGATCGAAGACGTGACAGGTGTAGCCGTCCGAGAGCGTCTCGACGAGCGGCGCGAACGTGGAGCCGTCGAGCGGCCACCCGTGGACGAATACGAGGTGCGGGCCGGAGCCGATCTGGCGGTGAGCGAGGCGCGCGTGGCCGGCGTCGACGAGGGTCACTTCGAGGTCTTCGTAGCGTCGTTTCATGCCGCGACCGTGGACGAGGGCGCGCGGGGCTGCCAATGACCTCGGGAGGTCATGGCCTCGAAGTCCCCGGGTACGCTACGGATCGGAGCGTGGCGACGACGACCTCCTCCGCTCTCTTCCCCGCGCTGCTGAAGTACTGGCGCCGCGAGCGCGGCATGAGCCAGCTCGACTTCGCGCTGACCGCCGACGTCTCCACGCGCCACCTCAGCTACCTCGAGACGGGCCGCGCCAAGCCGAGCCGCGAGATGGTGCTCCGCCTCGCGTCGGTGCTGAACGTCCCGATGCGCGAACAGAACGCGATGCTCCGCGCGGCGGGCTTCGACGCGGAGTTCGACGAGCCGTCGTTCGAGGACGGCCTCACTCCCGAGGTCGAAGGTGTCCTCGACACGATGCTCCGCGCGCACGAGCCGTACCCGATGGTGATCATGAATCACCGCTACGACGCGCTGCGCGTGAACGACGCCGCGCAGCGACTCCTCCTCGCGTTCGTCGATGACCCGTCCGCCCTCCCCACGCCGCTCAACCTGTTCCTGATCCTCCTCGACGATCGGCTATGCAAACCGTACGTCGTCGGGTGGGAGCGCACCGCGCGCTTCATGCTGTCGCGCCTCCAACGCGAGTGTCTTCTCTCGCCGCAGGACGACGCGCTGCAGGATCTCTTGCGGAGCGCACTGGAGTACGCGCCCGACGACTGGCGCGAGCCGGACCTCACCGCGCCGATGAACGCGCTGATGACGTTCCGCCTGAAGCGCGGGGACCTCGAGCTCGCGTTGGTCACGACCCTCACCGTCTTCAGCGCGCCGCAGAACGTGACGCTGGAGGAGCTACGGATCGAGAGTTACTTCCCCGCCGACGAGGCCACGCGCCGCTTCT
>JAUHYN010001270.1 GCA_030426505.1 bacterium
CTCCGAACACGTCGCCGAGCGGCGCGCACTGACACGCGTACCGCCACACCATGGTGTCGATTTCCAGCAGCCACGCGGACCGCCCGCGGTCGGCCACGACGAGATCGACGAAGCGACGGAGCGGCTCGAACCCGCGCGGCCGCGGCGACGCGCACCACGACAACCCACTCACGACGATCAACCCGCCGCGAGGCGTCTCCTCGAACGCAGCCTCGACCTCCGCGACGTCGGTGGGCCTCGTGAACGCGACGCGCTTCACGTGACTCCAGCGATCGCTCCGCGCCGCCGCCCCGAGGAACGCGCCGCGGCCGACGCCCTCGATGCCTACCAGCGCGGCCGTCCGCAGCGAGCCGCTCCCGCCCGCGAGCGCGGACCGCACACGATCGATCGCGGTCCCGTGCGCGGCGACGACGTCCCCCGCCCAGTGGGCCTGCGGGGAGAAGAGGCGGCGGTAGTAGATCGGGACGGACTCGTTCTTGTCGGGGCGCGCGAGCAGCCCGAGATCGGGGCCTTCGTCGCCGCGCGGCTCGAGCCCGAGCCGCGTGTACATGCCGGCGATACGATCTTCGCCGACGACGCGGCGCAGCGTCCGCCCGCCCTCCTCCGACGCCTTCTCGATCAGCTTCGTGAACCGCGTGACCTGGAGATCGATCGCGCGCGCGGCCGCGTTGCGCTCGGCGCGCGCCGTCGCGATCTCGCCCTCCCCGAGTTGGTCGCGGAGCGCCGCGAGCTCCGTCACCACGGCTTCGCGGACCGACGCGGCGATCTGGTTCGGCCACTGCTCCGTCTCTTCCGCGAGCTCCGCGAGTGCGTCGCGGCTGCGACGCAACGACCCGAGCACGACCTCCCGCATCTGCCCGCGCGCGAGGTCGCCGGTCTGACTGTCGCGATAGGCGAGCTCTTCGTCGAACTGCTCGGTGCTGAACGTGACGACGCGCTCGATCTCTTCGAACGCCATCAACAGCGGACGCAGCTTCTCCGCGCTCTCCGCCGCGACCCCCAACACCTTCGGCGCGACGTCGGTCTGTACGTACGCGGCGACGAGATCGGAGAACGCGACCTCGACCATCATCGACGGCGGAGGGAGCTTGTACTCCGCGTGCGGGAGCCGGCCCGACGGCACGCGGTAGCGATCCGTCAGCGAGGTCGCCTCCTTGTTGAGCGCCTCGAGCAGCGGCGCGACGGACTGGTCCGCGCCGAACTGATCCATCAGCTGCATCGCAGAGCGCTGCGCCTCGCCCAGCACGTGTTCGACCGGCTCGAGGCAGTCCTCGAGGTCGTCGTCCTCGGTCGACTTCTCGAGCACGACCAGCGCCTCGTCGAGGACCTGGAGGACGCGCTCGACATGTACGTGGGAGCGGCCGCGGATGTCGTGGGAGAGCGCGTGCAACAGCTCGTCGAGGCGGCGCTTCGCGCGCGCTTTGAACGCGACGAACTCCAGGTGCAGCGCGAGGAGCACGTACTGCCCGGCTGCCGTCTCCTTGGTCTTCGCGAGGCGCGCGGCGACCTGTTGGACCTCGAGGTCGCGGTGCTCGGTGAGGCGTCGCTCGCGGCGACGCTGCGTCGGGAGATCGAGCGTGCCGATCGCCGTGAGGTCCGCCTTCACCTCGCGGAGGCTGTCCGAGAATAGGAGCGTCGCGCGGCGCGCACCCTCGTCGACGATCTGCCGGAGCGCTTCGTCGGCGAGCGCGAACTCGTCTTCGACCTGCGTGCGGAGGCGCCCGAGGAGCTCTTCGAAGTCACCGGCCCCGACGTGCTCGAGGAGGAGCTCCCAGCCCCGGACGATGCCGTCGAGGATCAACCGCGCGCGTACCGCGAGCTGAGCCTCCGACTGGAGGAACACGGCGGCGAGCCCCTCGACGCGCGTCGCGGCGTTCTTCGACAGGTGATACGTCGCGAGCGCGCGGAGCGGGACGACGCGCGTGCGCGGCTCCTCGCCGACGAGCTGCCGCGACCAACGATCGAAGCGGAGCATCCGGCGCGCGAACCAACGGTAGAGCGACTGGTGTGCCGGGTCGTCGAACGAGGACGGCTCGTAGGGCGCGATGACCTGTGAAGGGATGGCGCGGAGGTTGGCGTCGAGGGCGTCGACGATCTCGACCGGCGACCACCCGCCGTGGGTCAGCCGTGAGGAGCGACTCAGCGCGACCGTGTGGAAGCGCCCCGCGAGCTCGGCGAGTTCGGAGCGGAGCCACTCCGCGGTCTCCGCGGCGCTCGCGTCCTCGAACTCGTGGCGCGCCTTCACGACGAGGCGCCGGTGGTGGCGGAGGAACTCGCGCCTCAGCTCGAGGAGGAAGTCGTTCGCCTCCCGACGCCACCGCCCGAGGGGGCCCTGTCGGATGTCTTCGACGAGCGCCTGCAAGTCGGCTTGCAGTTCGAGCGCGGCCTGATTGAGCTCCTCGCTCTGGGTCTCGGGCGCGAGGCCCCAGGCCTGCTGCATCTCCCGGGCGGCGGTCCAGATCGATCCCGTGGTCCCGGGGTCGGGGACCGGG
>JAUHYN010001271.1 GCA_030426505.1 bacterium
TATCTCCATTCCCGCCTGCTCGAGCGCGCCGCCAAGCTGAATGCGGAGAACGGTTCGGGCTCGCTGACGGCGCTGCCGATCATCGAGACCCAGGCGAACGACGTGTCGGCCTATATTCCGACCAACGTGATTTCGATCACCGATGGCCAGATCTTCCTCGAAACGGACCTCTTCTACCAGGGCATCCGCCCTGCGGTGAACGTCGGCCTTTCGGTGTCGCGCGTCGGTTCGTCGGCGCAGATCAAGGCGATGAAGCAGGTTGCCGGCTCGATCAAGGGCGAGCTTGCCCAGTATCGTGAGATGGCAGCGTTCGCGCAGTTCGGCTCCGACCTCGACGCGTCGACGAAGCGCGAGCTCGACATCGGTGAGCGCCTGATGGAGCTGCTCAAGCAGTCGCAGTACGCGCCGATGCCGGTGGAGCGTCAGGTGCTCGTGGTGTGGACCGCGACGTTCCCGTCGAAGCCGCAGAACGACGAGTTCAAGGACGTGAAGACGTACCCCGAGGGCATGTTCATCCTCGACGTCCCCACGGACCAGGTCTCGAAGTTCGCCAACGAGCTGCTCAGCTACATGGACGGCAACGCGTCGGCCGAGATGAAGGAGCTCCGCGAGTCCGGCAAGATCTCCGGCGAGCTCGAGAAGAAGCTCTTCGACCACGTGTCGAAGTTCAAGAAGCAGTTCCTCGCGGCCGAATGAGCCTCTGATGCACCGCGCGCTCGCTGCCACCCTGCTCCTCTCGGTGGTGGCGTGCGCCTACGTGCTCCCCGCCTCGTGGCGCTCCTTCCGCGCCGACCCCGACGACGCCCCGCCCGCCATCACCCGCGCGCTCGACGAGCACAACCTGGTGATCGCGAACTGGGACCAAGCCAAGCACACGATCGTCACCGAGTGGGTCCTCACGCGGAACACGCTCGACGCGTACCGAGAGCGGTACGTGGTCAGCTGGGAGAAGGACGAGGACGAGGGCGCGCTCACGATCTACGTCCGGCACGAGAAGAGCGAACGCGAGCTGAAGGACGGCGCGCCCAGCTGGACCACGGCGTACCACGACAGCGACAAGGAAGCGGCGCTGCTCGACGCGATCACCAAGGCCCTCGCGGACGCGAAGAAGCCGATGCAGGAGTAGGCGCTTCAGCCCGCGAAGCGGCGCGCGTGGAGCGCGAGCACCGGGCGGATCAGCCGCAGCGCGGTCTTCACGCGATCGGCGAGCGCGCCGCCGGGGACCTCCAGGACGGCGGAGTGCGCGGCGCAGATCGTCGTGGTGTCGCGGCACAGCTCGAGGAGCTCTTCGGCCCACGCGTCGAAGTCCGCGACCGCGCCGGCGCGCTTCTCGAGCACGGCCGGCAGCGATGGGTGGAACGCGACGACCTCGCTCTTGAGTCTCTTCAGTAGACCGGGCAGCTCGGTGACCATCAGCGTGTCGTCCACGTGGAGCGCGCCGGTCGCGCGGTGAAGCGCGAGGACGGAGGCGAAGTGCAGGTTCTCGTTCGCGGGGACGAAGTCGACGCCGCGTGGGACGGAGAACGAGAAGTCGTCGGCGAAGCGCGCGTGGAGCTCGGGGCTCTCGGTGTGCTCCGGCTCCCAAGTCAGGTGGGAAAAGCGGCGGTGGTGACGCGCGGTCCCGTACTGCTTCGCGTTCGGGAACATCTTCGCCATCGGCTCGACGTGCAGCGTGTGGAACGGGTGCAGGTGGAGGATCGCCGCGGGACCTTCGTCGCCGACGATCGACTCCGCCCAGCGCCGCGTCGCCTCGTCGAGCGTGTACGCGTCGAGGAAGACGTGGCGCCCGTCTTCGAGCCGCACGAGCGAGGTGTGCGTCTGGATGTCGAGCGGCCCGATGCGCAGCGAGCCGCGGATGTTCCAGAAGCCGTCACCCACCGCCCGGACGGAGGGAGGGAGCGCGCGGTCGGAGTTCGGCACCGGGAGGTTGTACCAGATGCGTCCGCACCGACGGGAGCGTGACCAGCCGATCCGCCCGCGGCGACATGGACGATTCCTCCGCGTCCTGGGGCGCGCCCCACATCTGCTCCACCGTGGGGCCGTCGGCGACGCGGCGGTCGCGGAACAGGAAGTTCTTCACCTCGAAGAACCAGACGCGGCGGCCGATTCGGTAGTACCAGCGCATGGCGTCGCGGATCGCGCGGTCGCGGTGGAAGAGGACGCGGCGCAGCGCGCGCGGGCGCGTCTGCGCGATCACTTCGATCGCCTTCACCCACAGGAAGACGCGCCAGGGTGGGAGGTGCCGAGTCGCGAGGACCTGGTGTTTGTAATCCCAGCGGCGCGGGTCCGGTTGGATCACGCGGCGCTGGGCGGCGATGCGGAAGAACGGCGTCCACCGATGCGGCGTCACGTAGAGCGCTTGGATCTGATCCGGGTCGTACGAGAGCAGCTGGCTCAGCCCTCGCACGTAGTCGCGGTCGCGCTCCTCCTCGAAGCCCACGACCCGGGTCGCCATCGAGATGATGTCGTGTTCGCGCAGCA
>JAUHYN010000117.1 GCA_030426505.1 bacterium
AAGTCGATCTCCAGCGCGCCCGGGTCCGTGTTGAAGCCGGGGTCGGTGAAGTAGATCGTCCCGTCCGATCGGAGCACGACGTCCTGCGGTCCGTTCAGCATCGAGCCGTCGTACGCGCGCGTAATCGTCATCGCGCCGTTCACCATGACCCGCGCGATCGACCGGTCCGTGCTGAGGGCCGCGATGAGGTTCGCCTGCGCGTCGACCGCGAGCCCCGCCGGTCCGCCGGGGAGCATCAGGATCTCCATCGGCGTGGCCGGGAGCGTCGACTGGAAGACGCGCTCCTGCCGCGTGTCCGTGAACAACACGACCTGCCCCTGCGGGTTCCAGACCGGGCCGTCCGCGAGCGCGTAGCCCGGGTTCAGGAGCGTCGCGACCTCGGCGCCGGTGAGCGGCCCCGTACTGCCGCCGTCCGTCCCGCAGCTGCCACCGTCGCACCCCGTCGCCATCGGCCCCTGCGGCGCGCCGCGGCTCGCCCACGCCTCGATCTTCGAGATCTCTTCCGCGGTGAGCTGCGCCTGTCCCGCGGGCGGCATCGGGTTCACGGTCGACGCGACGCGCACCGCCATCTGCTCGTAGAGCGGCACGCCGGTCGTCGCCTGGCTCGTGACGTCGTTGTACGTGAGGAGGCGGGTGCGTCCGTCCATCGGCGACGCGCCGTGGCACATCACGCAGCGGCGGACGACGATCGGCTGGATGTCCGCTTGCCAGTTCACGTCCGCGAGCGCCGGGTCGATGCACTCCCCGTCGATGCAGGCCAGCCCGCCCGCGCACTCGTCCGCGCCGAAGCAGCCGGGGTTCGATCGACACGCACCGGCCGTCAGGGCCAACATCGCGAGGGCGGCGACGCGCATCATCCACCGCTCTACCATCGGTACCCCACTCCGGTCGGGAGAATCGTGAAGCCCTCTCCCTCGTAGTACGTGTCGAGGTAGTAGTCGCTGGACGGACCGGACGGCTCCGAGAAGAAGAGCCACGCCGCGACGGCGAACCCGGCCGCCGAGACGGTGTACGCGCCGAGCGAGACGAGGCTCCACCGGAACGCCTCGTTGTCGAGCGACCGGATCGGCGCCGAGTTCGACGGCATCGGGTTGTCGGCGAGCAGCTGGTCGCGCTCCGACGCCGCGCTGTTGTGCGCGATGAGGAACGCCGTCCCCGCGATCGCGCTGACGATGCCGGTCGCGCCGGAGAGGATCATGGCGGGCTGCGCGGCGTCCTCGATCGGGAGGTCGCTCACCGCGGTCATCACGAGCGCCGTGCCCGCGCCCGCGAACGCGAGCGTGAAGCCGAGCGTCGATCCGATGCTGTGACGGTACGCGGCGTTGTCGAGGTCGCGCGCGGGCGTGCCGTCCGGCAAGTTCACTTGCTCCGCGAGCAACAGGTCGCGATTGCCGGCCGCCGTGAGGTACAGGCCGGTGAAGAGCCACCCCATCGCGACGCCGGCCGCACCGACCGTGCCCGCGGTCCACACCCCGGTGTTCGACACCGGCTCGACGTCCTGATCGATCGCACCCCCGGGCGGTGGCGTCCGCGGCGGACCCGAAGGCGGTGGCCCCGAAGGTGGCGGCCCCGGCGGCGGGCCTCCGACGATCGCGTTGGCCGGCGGCGGCGGTGGCGGCGGCGCGTTGGCCGCGGTCGCGTCCGCGTTCTTCGGCGCGTCCGACCACCAGCGCGAGTTCGTCTCCGCGAACGCGAGCAAGGCGTCGTGCTTCGGCGTCACGCGGCGCGGTTGATCGATGTACTCGATCGATCCCTCGCGGCCCGTCGCGTCGTACGGCGTAGCGAAGGACGAGTGGACGAACAGCTCGCCGCCCGAGCGACGCCAGCCCTCGAGCAGCGACGTGTAGACCTGCGCCATCCCGCGGTCGCGGTTCGCGGCGTTCAAACGATTGCCGAGCTCGTCGTCCTGACGGAGCGCACTCGGCGCGACGAGGTCCTGGCCGCCGTCGTACGCCGCGAGCCCGACGCCGTAGCGCGACGCCACCCGCGCGCTCGCGCGGACGTCCTCGAGGGTCTTCGGGACGCGGTCGAGGAGCTGCTCGACGAGCCACTTCACGCTCTGACGACGGATCTGGGAGGCGTTCGAGGTCGTGACGAACTCCGAGCCGACGAGCGCGTCGATCGCGAGGAGGTCCACACGCTCCGCGGCGCGGTCGAAGCCGAGGAGCCGCTCGTGCTCGGCGCCCGCGCCGGCCTTGCTCCCGACCACGCGCACCACGCGGCGCTCTTCGCCGAACGCGCGCTCGAAGAGATCGAAGATCTCGAGGGAGCGCTGCGACTGGAAGTACAGCCGCGCGAGCGCCGGGTCTTGCTCGAGGTTGCGGAAGCGCCCCTCGCGCTGCGCGTGCGCGAACGCCGGCGTCCCCGGTCGCCACACTTCGGTCGCGTACTCGATGTAGACCTTGAGGTCGTCGTCGAGGTTGTCGCGCACGAGCTTCGCGAGCGCTTCGACGTACTCGTCGTCCGCGGCGAACGGGACGGAGATCCACGCGTCCGCGCCGACCGCGTTCGCGAGCTGGATCATGAACTCGTAGGCCACGCCGTTGTCACCGGTCTGGCGGGCGTCGGTCGCCTTCGTCCGATCCTCCCAGCGCGCGATGGCGGTCGTCGCGACCTTCCCCCAGTCCGCGAATCGCAACACGGAGTACTTCGTCAGGCGGCGGACGAAGAGCGGGTGGAACGGCTCGCGGTCCGCGCTCGACTCCAGGTTCTCGGGGACGATGCGGATGTTGCGGACGTTGTCCGACGGGTTCGTGGCTTCGACCACGACCTTCATCCGACTGTACGGCTTGGCTTGTACGAGGATGCGACCGTCGCCCTCGCCGAGGACCTTCACGTCGTCGACCGACAGGATGCCGCGGCCGTCGTACAGGATGACCATGCGCCCGCCGTACAGCGTGGGCACCTCCGCCACCGCCTGCTGTCCGTAGTCGAGGGCCTGTACCCAACCGTTCGGGTCGAGGTGGATCAGATCCGAGTCCGGCTTGCCCTTGCGGTTCCGCGACTTCCACGGCCCCGCGAACTTGAACGCGTTGAGGAACGCCCAGTCGCGCGAGTCGAGCGCGGGCGCGGCGAGGTTCGTGGCGATCGGCGACTGTCCGCCCGGGCGTCCGCGGCGACGCGACGCGGGCAACACCCGCCGGCCCTTCTCGACCTTCTTCTTCTTGCGCGCGCGTCCGGTCGTCGGCTGGTCGCCGGCGCCGAACCAGAGCGCGCCCCCCTGTCCGGAAGTCGGGGGTGGCGGTGCCGCGGCGACCGGCGGCGGTGCACCGCGGCGACGGCGGCGTCGAGAGCTACTCGCGCAGCTCGCGACGAAGACCACCGCGAGGACGACCACGAGCGCGGATTTCGAACGGTGACCCAGACGCATGGCGAAAGCCGACTTGGAATAGCGAGAATACCGGATCGGGTAAAGCGCGTCGGCTGTCCTCGACTTCGCCGAAGCCGCGTGCCAGGCTCTTTTCGTCGACCTGTGATGTGGCGCCGACTCCGTCCCTACGTGCGAGATCTGGTCGGTGACGTCCTCTATGCCTCGCATTTGACGCGGCCCGAGCGCGCGGCGCGGGGCCTGCTCTCGGTCGTGACTTTCCACCGCGTCCTGCCTCCGGAGTACTTCGAGGCCTATCCGTTACGTGAGATCGCGGTGACGACCGACGAGTTCGAGTGGTTCGTGGCGTTCTTCGCGCGCCACTACACGATCCTCACGCTCCCCGAGGCCTACCGCCGGTGGAACGCCTACGAGCGCACCGCGCGTCCCCTTCTCGCCATCACCTTCGACGACGGTCAGATCGACAACCAACGCTACGCGTGTCCCATCCTGGAACGCGCCGGCGTCCGCGGGAGCTTCTACGTCCCGGTCGACGCCATCGAGGACGACGGCACGCTCTGGCACGACCGCCTCGCTTACGCCGCGGACGGCCTGCTGAAGAAGGAGCCCTCGACCGCCCGCGCGATGTTCGCGGAGATCGGCGTCACGAACGACCCGGACGATCACGCCACGCTCCTCGCCGCGGTCGAGCGCGCGAAGTCGCTGCCGACCGAGGCGCGCCTCGCGTTCGTCGCGCGCATGGAGAGCGCGCTCGGTGGCGCGGCGCGGCCCGAGTGGGACGGGATGATGTCGTGGGCGCAGCTGCGCGCGATGGCAGACGCCGGACACGAGATCGGCTCGCACTCGATGTCCCACCAGATCCTGCCGCTCCTCGACGACGAGGCGCTCACCCACGAGGTCGCCACGTCGCGATCGGTGCTCGAAGAAAAGCTGGATCGACCGATCGAGACCTTCTGCTATCCGAACGGCGACTACGACGCGCGCACCCTCGAACGCGTGCGCGCCGCGGGCTACCGCCTGGGCGTCACCACGAAGTGGGGCCCCAACGGCGACGACGCGGACCCGTACGAGCTCACCCGGGTGGACGTCCAGGGCCAACACGCCCGGACCCACGACGGCGAGATGTCGGAGCCGCGCATGACCTGGCGAATGTCGCGCTACTTCTCGGGGCCCAACTGAAGATGGCGAAGCGCATCGGCTACCTCATCAGCCAGTACCCCGCGCCCTCGCACACGTTCATTCGTCGCGAGATCGACGCGATCCGGCGCGCGGGCCTCGACATCGAGACCTTCTCGATCCGCGAGCCGCCCGAACACGACGTCCTGTCGGACCGCGACGAGCGCGATCGCGACGAGACCTGGTACGTCCTCCCGGTCTCGCCCCTGAGGTTGCTGCGCACGAACGTCCGCCAGCTCGTGCGCCACCCGATGCGCTACGTGGACACGTTCGCGGCGTCGCTGCGGCACCGCGTCCCTGGGTCGCGCTCGCTGGTCTGGGCGATCTTCTACTTCCTGGAGGGGATGCGCCTGTCGCGCGAGCTCGAGCGGCGCGGCGTCGATCACCTGCACGACCACTTCGCGAACCCCGCGGCGCACGCCGGCTACGCGGCGGTCCGCTACCTCGGGATCGGTTGGAGCCTCACGCTCCACGGCCTCTCGGACTTCGACTACCCGGGCGGGCTGCTCCTCGAAGACAAGATCCGCGCGGCGCGCTTCGTCGCGTGCGTGACGCATTTCGGTCGCGCGCAGGCCATGCGCCTGTCGGATCCCGAGCTGTGGCAGAAGCTCTTCATCTCGCGCTGCGGAATCGAGCTCGACAAGATCCCCTCCCGCGAATCACACGACGGTCGGCTCCGGATCGTGTGCGTGGGGCGCCTCTCCCCCGAGAAGGGGCAGCTCGGTTTGATCGAGGCGTTCAAGAAGGCCACCGACCGCGGCCTCGACGCGAACCTCACGCTCGTCGGCGACGGCCCGGATCAACAGCGCGTCGAAGAGAAGGTGCGCGAGTACGGCCTCACCGATCGAATCGAGATGCCGGGGCGCAAGCCCGAGGCCGAAGCGCTCGAGGCGATCGCGAAGAGCGACGTCCTCGTGCTCGCGAGCTTCATGGAGGGGCTGCCGGTCGTGCTGATGGAGGCGCTCGCGCTCGAAGTGCCGGTCGTCGCGCCCTGCATCGCCGGCATCCCTGAGCTCATCGAGGACAACGTGACCGGCCTGCTGTTCTCCGCGGGGGACTGGAGCGAGCTCGCCGATCAACTGGTGCGCATCGGCGCGGACCCGGAGCTGCGTCAGCGCCTCGGGCGCGCGGGGCATCAGCGCATCATCGACGAGTTCGACATCGACCGCGCCGTCGCGCCGCTCATCCAACACTTCCGCGGCTGAATCGACTCCGCGCGGTCAGCGCTTGCGCGCCACGTAGCAGTACTCGTGATCGAACGGCACCGTGAGTGTGTCGTCGAGGTCGAGCCCCGCGTCCGAGAACCAACCGCGGATGCGATTCACCGTCGGGTACACCGGGTCGAACGAGCGCACGATCACGCGGCCCGTCCACGGGTACACGAGCATGTTCGCGAACATCGCGGCCTCGCGCACGAACTGCTGCGGCGCGCGGAACGTGAAGACGCGCGTGCGCAGCTCGGTGACGTAGCCCTTGAGATCGGAGAGCGTGAAGATCGCGAGGCCGCCCGGCTTCAGCACGCGGCCCGCCTCCTTCAGCGCGCGCGGGATGTTCATGTACTGCAGCGCGCCGAGGCACACCACGACGTCGAAGTCCGCCGACGAGAACGGCATGTGCTCCGCGCCGCTCGCGACCGTCTCGGGGACCGGCACGCCGGCGAGGCGCGCCCAGATCGGCGTGAACTGGAGGTACGTGGGCTCGAGCTCCACGCCGACGACCGAGCTACACATCGTCTGGAACGAGAAGAGGTTCGTGCCGCAGCCGCAGCCGATCGAGAGCAGGCGCTTGCCCTCGAAGTGTTCGGCGCGCAGCACCGGCAGACGGCCCCAGTCGTGGACCTTCCGGTCGCGGCGGTTCCATTGCACGAACTCGCGCATCGGATCGCCCATCTTCCAGCCGAGCTTCGTGACGACGTCGCGGCGGTCGATCCACCCGAGCTCGCGCGCCACGACGCGCGTGTCCTCGGCGAAGTCGCTCGGGTCGCGCCCGGTCGTGAGGCCCTGCATCAGCGCCATCAACGCCTCCCCCGACGGACCGGTCACCGCGGCTTCGACCGCTTCGAGCTGCGCGGGGGAGAGCGACATCGCGCTCGTCCATGCCGCGGTTGAAAGGCGGAGTAAAGCGCGCCGACCGCGCCGCGATCCGCGCCGAGACGCGCAGCGGACTTTTTCCCCGAGTGCGGTACGTTGTGTTCGTCATGACGCGCACCTCGTGGGTCCTCCTCTCCCTCACGCTCGTCGCGGGCGGCGTCGCCGCGTGGTGGTTCCTCGGTCGGGATACGTCCGTGGAGTCGCCCGTGGCGTCGACCACACCGGCCCCGGTCCCCCCGCCGCTCGAGACGCCGCCCGACCTGACCGAAGACGAAGACCCGCCGTCCACGACGACCGGCGGCCCGGTCGGCGAGGACCGCCTGCGCGAAGACCTCGCGGAACAGCTCGCGGGCTCCGCGGGCGCATCCTGGGTCGCCGCGCCCGGGCTCCTGCAGCGGCTGACGGCGTCGGTGTGGTTGGTGTCGCAGGGGCGCAGCCCGCGCTCCGTGCTCGGGTTCGTGTCGGTGACCGGCGACTTCGAGGTCGACGAGACCGCGCGCATCGACGACCCGATCCTGATCTCCGAGAAGAGCTACGCGCGGTACGACCGGGTCGTGGAGGCGCTCGACAAGGTCGGCCCGCAGGCGGCCGCGAAGATCTACCGCGCGACGGCGCGGAGCTTCGAGAAGGAGTTCAGGCAAGTCGCGTCCGGCCCCGGCGAGAAGTTCTCCGACGTGCTCGCGAAGGCGATCGATCACCTGCTCGAAGTCGACGTCCCCAAGGGCCCGATCGAAGTGAAGGTGAAGGGCGGTGTGTTCGAGTTCGCGGACCCGGCGCTCGAGGGCCTCAGCGACGCTCAGAAACACCTCGTGCGCATGGGCCCCGAGAACGCGAAGGCCGTGAAGATCTTCCTGCGCGCGTTCCGGTCGGCGGCTGGCCTCTAGGACGGTCTTCGCATACACGCGATCGCAATGTTCGCGTCGACGATCGCGAAGGACATCCAGGCCACGCCCAAGGGGGTCGCGGCCGTCATCGAGCTGCTCGACGGAGGCGCGACCGTCCCCTTCGTCGCGCGCTACCGCAAGGAAGCGACCGGCGCGCTCGACGAGGTGCAGATCCGCACCATCGCGGAGCGCGTCGAATACCTGCGCCAACTCGAAGCGCGCCGCGCATTCGTGCTCGAGACGATCGAGGCGCAAGGCAAGTTGACGGACGAACTGCGCCAGCGCATCGCGACGTGCGAGACCAAAGCGGAGCTCGAGGATCTCTACCTCCCGTACAAGACGAAGAAGAAGACGAAGGCGTCGATCGCGCGCGAGGCCGGCTACGAGCCGCTCGCGCTCGAGATCCTCGCTCAACCGCGCGACGCGGATCCGTCCCAGTACCCCCCCGAAGCGCTCGAGGGCGCGCACCACATCGTCGTGGAGACGATCGCCGAGGACCCGGAGGTCCGCGCGTTCGTCCGGACCGAGATCGCCGAGCGCGGATTACTCCGCAGCAAGGCGGTGAAGTCGAAGACGAAGGGCCGCACCAAGTTCGAGGACTACTACGACTTCGCGGAACCGATCACGAAGCTCCCCTCCCACCGGTACCTCGCGGTCACGCGCGGCGAGGCGGAGGGCGTGCTCCGCGTGAAGGTGGAGATCGACGAGGAGCGCGCCGCGCGCCACATCGAACTCCTGGTGGGCCTCGCGCCGAGGACACCGTTCGCGCCGGCGTTGCGCGACGCGGTCTCGGAGGCGCTGAGCAAGCGCGTCCTCCCTTCGCTCGGGAAGGAGGCGCGCGGGTTCGCGGCGACCAAGGCCGAGGGCGAGGCGATCGACGTCTTCGCCGACAACATCGCGAACCTCCTCCTCGCGGCGCCGTACGGCGCGCGGCCGGTGCTCGCGATCGACCCCGGCGTACGGACGGGGTGCAAGTGCGTCGCGCTCGACGCGAGCGGAGCGGTCCGCGAGCACGCGACGATCTACGCGCTGCGCAGCGACAAGGATCGCCCGAAAGCCGCCGAAGCGATCGTGAAGCTGGTTCAGCGCCACCGACCGGACGTCATCGCGGTCGGCAACGGGACCGGCGGGCGGGAGACCGAGCAGATCGCGCGCCTCGCGATGAAGGTCGCGAAGCTCGACGTCCCGGTCGTGTCGGTGAGCGAGGCCGGCGCGAGTGTGTACAGCGCTTCGACCCTCGCGCGCGAGGAGCTCCCGGATCTCGATGTCACGATCCGCGGCGCGGTGTCGATCGGGCGGCGCCTCCAGGACCCGCTCGCGGAGCTGGTGAAGATCGAGCCGAAGGCGATCGGGGTCGGTCAGTACCAACACGACGTCGACCAGGCGCGCCTGCAACAGAAGCTCACCGAGGTGGTGGAGAGCTGCGTGAATCGCGTCGGGGTCGAGCTGTCGACGGCGAGCCCCGCCCTGCTCGCGTACGTCGCGGGCATCGGACCGAAGCTCGCGCAGGCGATCGTCGAGCACCGCGCGAAGGCCGGCTTCTCGGCGCGCTCGGATCTGCTGCGCGTGAAGGGGCTCGGCAAGAAGGCGTTCGAACAGTGCGCGGGGTTCGTGCGGCTCGCGACCGGCGCCAACCCGCTCGATCGATCGGCGGTTCACCCGGAGCGCTACGCGTTGGTCGAGCAGATCGCGCGCGACCTCGGCGTGGCCCTCGCCTCGCTGGTCGGCGACGCCTCGCTCGCGAAGCGCATCGACGTGGATCGCTACGTCAGCGACGACGTCGGCGCGCTCACGCTGAAGGACATCGTGAAGGAGCTCGAGCGCCCCGGCCGCGACCCACGCGCGAGCTTCGAGGCCGCGCGCTTCCGCGACGACGTCAACACACTCGAAGACCTCGAGGACGGCATGGTCCTCGAGGGCGTCGTCACCAACGTCACGGCGTTCGGAGCGTTCGTGGACATCGGCGTCCACCAGGACGGCCTGGTCCACATCAGCGAACTCGCGAACCACTTCGTGAAGGACCCGAGCGAGGTCGTGAAAGTCGGCGCGCGCGTGAAGGTGGTGGTGCTCGAAGTCGATCTCGACCGGCGGCGAATCGCGCTCAGCAGGAAACGCGCGCCGGGCTGACGTCCGGGCGCGGCGCGAGCACACGGCCCGCGAGCCACGCGCCGAAGCCCATCCCGCCGAGCGTGACGAGCGCCGCGAGCTGACCCGCGCCGAGCTGCACGAACACGATGCCGGGGCACGCGCCGGTGATCGCCCAGCCCACGCCGAACATCACCGAGCCCGGGAGCACGCCGCGGTGCATCGGCTTGTCCACGCCGTGCCGCGCGACGCGGCCGCGCACGAGGCGGAAGCCGACGAACGACAGCGCGACGGCTCCGGCGAACGTGAAGAGGAGCCTCAGATCCGTCAGCAGGAACATCGCGTGGACCTCGTCGAAGTCGGCGAAGCCGATCCGCGTGAGCGCGAAGCCGAGCGCGAGCCCCATGAGTGCAGCGTAGAAGCGCCTCACGACAGCACCTCCAACAGCCACGACACCGCGATACCCACGCCGAAGAACGTGGCGGTCGCGACGAGGCTCCCGCGCTGGAGTCGAGACGTGCCACAGAGGCCGTGGCCACTCGTGCAGCCGCGGGCCCAGCGCGTCCCGAAGCCCGTGAGCGCGCCGCCGACGAGGAGCGCGACCACCGCGCCGTCGCCGATCAGGCGGTCGTAGGTGTCGCCGAGGTCGAAGGCGACCCCGCCGGTGCCGCCGACCCACGTCGCGAGCACGGCGCCGACCGGGACGAAGAGGAGGAAGACGAGGTCGTCACGGACGCGACGCTCGGTGCCGGTCGCGGCGTCGACCACGCGCGAGAAGCTGCCGGAGACGCCGAGGAGTCTGCGGAGCGCGACGAGGTGGAACACGGCGATCGCCGCCAGCGCGATCGCGCCCGCCCACCAGGGCCAATATTGAGGGTTCGAGGTCATGGTTCGAGAGCTCCTGATCCGCCGAGGTGTGCCTCGGTTCTGGGGATCCGCCGAGGCGTGCCTCGGGGAAGACGTCGAGTTCGACGAAGGGCCCGGTCAGGAGTCTCGAGAGTCGCGCGCGAACTCAGGCCCCTGCCGGGCTCGGACAGGAGCAACAGCTCCGGCAGGTGGCTGTGATCAGCACGTGACGATCGTTAGCCGATCTCGACGCGCCGCGACAAGCCCCCCTCATGGCCGAGGGGCACACCCGTTGAAACGATAGGTCAGCCCGCCGGACATCGAGTGGTCGATGACCTGGCAGACCTCGTTCGCGCCGCACTGGCTGTCCCTCGAGCACGCGCCGAAGCTCGACGGCACCGGGACGCACGCCTTCGCCGCCTGAACGAAGTTCTGCCCGCCGTGACTGATGTACGTGCAGAAGAAGCCGTTGCCGCACTGCCCGTCGAAGTCGCACGGCTGGCGACAGAACAGGCTGTTGGGCGACTGCACGCCGACCGAACAGATCCCGTTCGCGCAGTCGAGGTAGCTGTTGCATCCGCCCTGCGCGCCCTGCGGGCCGAGCGCGCCGCGGCAGCGCTGGTCCCAGCGACCCGGCGCCTCCTCGAGCCAAACGCAGCGGTTCCCTCCGCCGCAGTCGGCGTCGGTGGTGCACTCGATCTCCTCCGCCGCGCTCGGCGCGGACGCGGGCGGGATGCACATGCGCGCGCCCGAGAACATGTGGCACGAAAAGCCCGCGTCGCAGTCCGCGCCGCGCCCGCACGAGCGCGTACAGCGCGGCCCGGCGCCGTAGTCGAAGCACACGCTGGAGAGGCAGTCGGCGTCGTTGGTGCAGCTCGCGCCGAGCGCGCCGAGCGGGGCCTCGCAGCCGCCGGTCGCGCCGTTGCACGTCTGCCCCGACGGGCATCCGGTCGTCACGCAACCCACGCACGTCGCGCTCGCCGCCGCGCACGTCGGCGTGGGCGCCGCGCAGTCCGCGTTGCTCACACACTCCAGACAGAGGCCGGACGGCACGTGACACGCGGGCTGCGCGCCGGTGCACTGCGCGCTCGAACTACAGCCGGTGCAGGTCGAGGTCGCGCCGTCGCAGACCGGCGCGGACGCCGGGCAGTCGTCCTTCGATACGCACTGCACGCAAGTCGCGGACGGGAGGTGACAGACCGGCGTCGCGCCCGCGCACTGCGCGTTCGACGTGCAGCCGGTACACGCGCCGTTGCCGCCGCAGGTCGGCGGGCCGCCCACGCACTCGTTGTCCGTAGCGCAGCCGCGGCACGCGCCGGTCGGATCGCAGATCGGCGTCGTGCCCGAGCACTGCGCGTTCGACGAGCACCCGGTGCAGAGGCCCGTCGCGATCTCACACGAGGGGGTCGGCGCGGCGCAGTCGGCGTTCGAGGCGCACGCGAAGCACGCGCCGTTCGCACCGCACTCCGGGGCCGACGCCGGGCAGTCGGCGCGCGCCGCACACGCGTAGCACGCGCCGGTCGCGACGTTGCAGTTCGGCGTCGGCGCGGCGCAGTCAGCGGCCGCGTTGCAGCGCGGGCGCTCGCAGCGACCGGTGCCCGCGTTGCAGATCTCGTCGACGCCGCAGGTCGGCCCGCCGCTCTGATCGCACCCCGGTCGACAGACGTTCGCGTCGCAGACGGGCGCGGCGACCGGGCAGTCCGCGTCGGTCGCGCAGCTCGGGCGCGGGACGCACTGGCCGCCCGCGCCGCAGATCTCGGTTGCGTCGCAGGCGAGCCCGTTGGGCTGGCCGCACCCGGCGGTGCAGGCCCGCGCGACGCACACGGTGACGGGCGGCGCGCAGTCGTCGTCGCCCTGGCAGATCGTCCCGGTGGACTCGGGGACGCAGCGCCCGCTCGCGTCGTCGCACGCTTCGTTCGCTCCGCAGCCGGTGGTCGCGCAGCCTGCGACGCACGCGCCGCGATCGCAGATCGTCGACGGCGGCGCACACTCGAGATCGAGGCGGCACCCTCCGTCCGCGAGGCAGCGTCCGGACTCCACGTCGCAGACCTCGCCCGCGCCGCAGGTGGTGCCGC
>JAUHYN010001272.1 GCA_030426505.1 bacterium
GACCACGTGCTCCACCTTGCTCACGAGGTGCATCTCGATGCGCTCGAGCGTCCGGTTCCACACCGCGCGGTGCTCGAAGCGATCGAGATCGAAGTTCGCGCCGAGCTCGCGGTTCAGGCGCGCGAGGACGTTCTTGTTGAACGCGGCGGTGACGCCCTTGCTGTCGTCGTACGCGGCCTGGAGTCGCTTCGCGTCCTTCACGAGGTCGAGCCCGAGGAGCAGGAGGTCGCCGGGGCGCATCGCGGTGCGCAAGCGCGTGAGGAAGCGCTCCGCGTCGGTGAACTCGAAGTTGCCGAGGTTGCCGCCGAGGAAGACGAACAGGCGCTGCCCCTCGACCTCCGCCGCGACGCGCTCGATGCCGTCCTGGTACTGCGCCGCGAACGCGCGCAACTCGAGTTGCGGGTAGGCGGCGGTGAGGCGCTCGGCTGCGTCGAAGAGCGCGGCCTTGGAGACGTCGACCGGGATGTACGTGAGGCGCTCGCGCGTGGCGAGGAGGGCCTCGACGATCGTGCGCGTCTTCTCGCTGCTTCCGCTGCCGAGCTCGATGACGGTGACGTCGGGTTGGCACCGCGCGGCGATCTTCTGCGCGCTGTCGGAGAGGATCTTCTGCTCGGTGCGCGTAACGTAATATTCGTCGAGGTCGCAGATCTCCTCGAACAGCTCGGACCCGCGCTTGTCGTAGAACAGCACCGGAGGGAGCGACTTCGGGCGGTCGCCGAGGCCGGCGATCACGAGCTCCGCGATCGAGCGCGCCGGGGTCGAGGGCGCGATCGCCTCGATCGTCCATTCAGTGGAATCGGAGGCCTTCGCGCGCACCATCGTCTAGGGGCGTAGCAGCGCGCGCGATGAGGTCGCAAGCAACAAGACGGCGACCGGACGCGCGCCGGGGCGAACGCAGGGGAACCTTCGCACACGCACCTTCAAAGGGGCGCAGGCGATTCGGGCGGAGCGCTCCGGGCGCGGGGCCCGGAGCGCGGGGGTCAAAAGGTGACGACGCTGCGGATCGACTCGCCCGCGTGCATCAGGTGGAGGGCGTCGTTGATCTTCTCGACCGGCATCACGTGGGTGATGAGGTCGTCGATGTTGATCTTCCCGTCCATGTACCAGTCGACGATCTTCGGGACGTCCGTGCGGCCCTTGGCGCCCCCGAACGCGGTGCCGCGCCACACGCGGCCGGTCACGAGCTGGAACGGGCGGGTCGCGATCTCTTCACCCGCGCCCGCGACGCCGATGATGATGCTCTCGCCCCAGCCCTTGTGGCAGCACTCGAGCGCCTGGCGCATCACTTCGACCTTGCCGATACATTCGAACGAATAGTCGGCGCCGCCCTTGGTGAGGTCGACGAGGTACGGGACGAGGTCGCCCTCGACCTCCTTCGGGTTCACGAAGTGGGTCATGCCGAACTTCTCGGCGATGCCCTTGCGCGCGGGGTTGATGTCCACGCCGACGATCATGTCGGCGCCGGCCATGCGCGCGCCCTGGATGACGTTGAGGCCGATGCCGCCGAGGCCGAACACGACCACGTTGTCGCCCGGCTTCACCTTCGCGGTGTTGATCACCGCGCCGATGCCGGTCGTGACGCCGCAGCCGATGTAGCAGATCTTGTCGAACGGAGCGTCCTCCCGGACCTTCGCGAGCGCGATCTCGGGGACGACGGTGTGGTTCGCGAACGTCGACGTGCCCATGTAGTGGAAGAGCTTCTCGCCACCGGCGGAGAAGCGGCTGGTGCCATCGGGCATCAGGCCCTGCCCCTGCGTGGCGCGGATCGCTTGGCAGAGGTTGGTCTTGCCGGACGTGCAGTAGTCGCACTGACGGCACTCGGGGGTGTACAGCGGGATGACGTGGTCGCCCTTCTTCAGGGAGGTGACGCCCTTGCCCACGTCGACGACGACGCCGGCGCCCTCGTGGCCGAGGATGGCCGGAAACAGGCCTTCCGGGTCCGCGCCCGACAACGTGTACGCGTCCGTGTGGCAGACGCCGGTGGCCTTGATCTCGACGAGGACTTCCCCTTCGCGGGGGCCGTCGAGGTCGACCTCTTCGATGGTGAGCGGGTCTTTGGCGCGGTGCGCAACGGCGGCTTTCGTCTTCACGGCGCCGCATCCTTCCATTTAATCGGCGTGTAAGCGACCCCCGCAGACTTCCCACCTGATACTATGGAGCACGATGGGTATCAGCGTTCGCGAAGGGATCAACGACCTCAAGAACTCGGCGTCCGAGATGATGAACGCGCCCGCGGCGCTCGTGAACGGCGACACCGACGGGGTCGTCGACGCGGTGAGCGCGACGCTCGACGTGAAGCAAGGCTTCCTGAAGACGGCGCTCGGCGTGGTGGCCGCACCGTTCCAGGCGCTCGGCAGTGTCTTCGGCGGCAAGCAGAGCGACCCGGCGGTCCAGCAGGGCACGCAGGCGGCGGTCGAGCGGTACCTCTAGGCCATGTCGCACGCAGCGGACCTGGTCGAGAAGCGCGTCGGC
>JAUHYN010000118.1 GCA_030426505.1 bacterium
GAGATCACGCACGGGTACATGAAAAAGTTCACCATGTACGGCGGCAGCGCCCGCGACACCAAACCCGCCATCTTCAGGTACCCGATCGCCGCGCTCGAAGGCACCGGGATCTGCGACATGCCAACCACATCGAGCGCCGTGCGCCAGGGGAGCGTGCCCTTGCCCGCGACGTTGTACACGCCGACCGCTTCCGACTTCGAGACCGTGACCAACGCCTCGACGAGATCGTTCTCGTGGATGAACTGCACCATCGGGTCGAAGCCCATCATCACCGGGCCGCGCTTCGAGCGGAGGAAGTTACTCATCGCGTTGTGGATGTTCGGGCCGATGACGTTCGTTGGGCGGAGGATCGCCGTCTTGCACTCCTGGTGCTGGTAGGTCCACGTGACCGCCTGGTTGTCGAGCTGGATCGCGTCGCCGATTTGGGGGGACTCGAGGCCTGCGCGGAGGGGCTCCTCCTCGTAGATCGGGATGTGGTTGTGCGGGTGGGCGCCGTAGATGTGGAACGTCGAGAGCACCACCATGCGGCTGGCGCCGTAGCGGAGCGCGAGGTCCATGACCTTGCGGCTGCCGATGACGTTCAAGTCGAAGCGCTTCTTGATCGTCTGCTTCAAGTTACCCACGCGGCCGAGGTGCAGCACGTGAGTTGGGGGGTGACGGCGGAAGACGTCCTCGATCTTCGTCTTGTTGTAATTCGCTTGATAGACGGCGTCGACGAAGGGGAGGTCGGGCTGCTTCACCGGGCGGTAGTCTACGCCGATGACTTTGTAGCCTTCTTCTTTCAGGCGGCGCGCGACCAACCCGGCGAGGCCGCCGGCGATCCCAGTGACGATCGCGGTGTTCGTACTCATCGGTGGGGCCTCAGAAGATCGACGGCCGCTCCGCGCGGCGGCGATCGATCATGGTCTGCACTCGGTCCATCACGACGCGGACCTTGGTGTCGATCACCTCGTCCTCGTCGCCGAACGGACCCTCGAAATACACGGGCTCGCCGAAGTCGACGTAGAACTTCGTCGGCAACGGGACGTACGCGAGCGGCCCGAGGATCGGGAGCAGCGGGTGGATCGGGAAGTACGGCATCCCGAGCAGGTCGGCGAGCGTCTTCGAGTTGTGGATGCTGACGATCGACTCCTCCGCGCCGACCACCGACACCGGCACGATCGGCGTCTTCGTCTGCAGCGCGAGGCGCATGAACCCACGACCGAACGGGACCAGCCGGTAGCGGTGGTCCCACGTCTTGCCGCTCCCCCGCGCGCCCTCCGGGAAGACGAGGATCGCGTTCTCCTGCTCGAGGAGATTGCGGCAATTGATCGGGTCACCGACGACCACGCCCGACCGCGAGAACATCACGTTCACGAATGGGAGCGTCGGGAACCAGCGCTCGGCCATCGCGCGCGCGAGGCGCGGCGGCTTGCCTTCGAGGATGCACGCCATCCCCACCACGAGGCCGTCCAGCGGGAGCTGGCCCGAGTGGTTCGGCACGATCAGCACGCGCCCCTCCGGGAGGTTCTCGATCCCGCGGATCTCGGGACGGAAGTAGCGGTAGAGGAAGTACGCGAGCTTCGTGAACGGGCGAATGTCGGCCGGGTTGTAGCCCCACGGATCGTAACCGGGATTGTCGGCGACCAGGGCGTCCAGCGCGGCGTCCAGCTTCGGGTTGTCGAGCCACTTCGCGAGCCGATCGCGGATCATCGGCGCGCATGATGGCACACAACGTGGCATCGTTGGGTGTGTGGCGCGGTTGTTTGTCGCGATCGTCCCGCCCGACGCGGTGAAGGACGCGGCGGCCGGTTTCCCGTCGGCCGAAGGCGTGAAGCCGGTGCGCCGCGAGCAGCTCCACCTCACGCTGCGCTTCGTCGCCGACTTCCCGGAAGACGCGATCGACGGCCTCGTCGACCGACTCTCGCGTATCGACGCGCCGCGGTTCGAGCTCGCGGTCGGGCCGTGGGGGCGCTTCGGGCACCGCGTCGCGTGGCTGGCCGTCGCGCCCGAGGCGCCGGTCGTCGCGCTCGCCGACGCCGTCGACGCCGCGGTCCGCGTCGAGCCGAGCGTCCCGCGCCGCGATCAACCGTTCCGCCCGCACCTCACCGTCGCGCGCCTCGCCAAGTTCTCGCCGGTGCGCGCGCGCCAGCTCCTCGACGCCGCGCCGCCGCTCCCTCCGCTCACCTGGCCCGTCGAAGAGTTGGTGCTCGTGCGGAGCCAGCTCTCGAACCAAGGCGCGACCCACACGCCGATCGCGACGTTCGCGCTGGGGGCGCCATGAGCGACGAAGTCACCCCGACCAAGCCGATCCGCGCGATGGTCCCGGACCCCGACCACGCCGACGCCACGCCGACGAAACCGATCCGCGCGCTGGTCCCCGACGACGAGCGCCGCGTCACGAATCGCGCGAACTTCGCGCTCACCGTGGAGCGGAGGACGGCACCGCTGCCACGTTCGGTCGTCCGCGTCAGGACGACTTCGTACGCATCCGCGGTCGCGTTCGTCGCGAGCTTCGCGGCGCTGTTCGCCTGGCCCGAGGTGTTGTGGCCGATGGCGCCGTACGTCGGAATCGCGGGCGGCGCGGCGATCGCGACCACGATCGCATCGCGCGTGTTGCAGCGCCGCTACGGCGCGGCGATCCGCGCGGCGCGGCGGTGGGAG
Source organism: bacterium (assembly GCA_030426505.1). Lineage (GTDB taxonomy): Bacteria > Myxococcota > Kuafuiibacteriia > Kuafuiibacteriales > Kuafuiibacteriaceae > JAUHYN01. The sequence continues at coordinate 2,644 of JAUHYN010000118.1, forward strand.
TCGAGGTTCTGGCGCCAAGACGGCGCACGACTCGACGCGCTCCTCACGCCGGCCGAACGCATCCTCGACTACTGCGCGGTCATCGTCGTCGACGACGGCGCGCGCCACGTACTCCACCAGATGTTCGTGCTGACCAACCTCCGCGTCTTCGTGACCAAAGGGCTCGGCCGTCGCCTCCGCGCCGAGCCCAACGTCCCGCTGAGGTACGTGCAGGGCGTGGTCGCCGGCGCGCTCGGTCGGCTCGCGGGCGCGGGCGACTTCCTCGACCTCGAGCGCGGGACCGGCGCCCTCGAGATCGAGTACGGAGATCGCCGCAAGCTCACGCACCTCTTCCCTTCCGACGACGAGGCCGTCCGCGCGCGCGCCGCCATCGAAGAGGCGAAGCCCCGAGCGCCGAAGGCCGAGCGGGGCGCGCTCGCGGTCGTGGACGGCGCTTCGGAGGGCGGTGCGCTCGCGATCGCGCAGTCCCCGGGGCTCTCCATCGTCGACGAGGAGTGAGCGCCCCGATGGTCGGTCGGGCCGGGCGCGGTGTCACACAGGTCCACGCATCACTCGGCCGCCCCGGCCGATAACCGCGTCGATGAGCCAGGTCATCCCCGGCGCGGGACGCGTCAAAGGCTTCGTGTTCGAGACCCCCGCCGGCGAGCGCCGCCTCGCGACGACCGTCGACTTCGACGACCGCGCGGTGTGGGCGAAGCGCCCGGACTTCGACGGGCGCGAAGTGGTCACGGTCGAAGCGCCGACCACGAGCGGCGACTGGCGCTCGATCGCGACGCGGTACCGCGGTACCAGCCCCGCCCTCTGGGATCTGCACGCCGCGACGGTCGATCTCGGAGCGTCAGGGATCGACGTCGCGTCACTGCTCCGCTACGGCCTCGCCGCGACCGCCCAGATCCGCGGCCCGGTCCGCGGCGCCGAGGTCGTTCACCTCCAGCGCTACGCGAAGAACGCGCCGGTCTACGACGTGGGCGCGGTGGATCGCCACGGCATCGCGTGGGCCGGCAACGCGTCGACCAACCGCGTGCAAGGGCTCCAGAACATGCGCCAACCGATCGCCGACGGCACGCGCATCGGCTTCTCTTCGCGCGACTTCGGATCGCGCGCGAACCTTCGCTTCGAGTTCGACGTCTTCGCGCCCGCCGTCACGCCGCACTACGGCACGAGTGACGCCGACAAGGCCAACGCGATCCAACAGATGGGTCTCCGCGTCGAGTCACCGTTCGTCCCGAGCGGATCGCAGCCGCTCCAGTACGTCCACAACGTCGGCCCCGACGGGAACAACTTCCGCGTGATGTTCCAGCTCGCCGACCCGGGCCTGCTCGCCAACGGTGGGCCGCGGACCGGTGAGTACCCGGTGCGTTTGATGGCCGGCGATCGTCAGGTCGCGAGCTTCACGCTCGACTGGCGGAACGGCTGAGCCTCCGCTCGCGCACGGGCACCTGCACCATTCGAACGTCGCCGTCGATCACGTCGAACACGGTCGGGTCGCGTTCGCACTCCCACGAAGTCACGTTCACGAACCACGTCGCGCCGTCGCTCCACGCGCCGCCGTCTTGGTGAATGTGACCGAAGAGGTGCGCGCGCGGTCGGGTGCGCTGGACGGCCGCGAGCAGATCTTCGCAGCCGGTGCGCCCGACCATGTCCACGCGATCGCCGATGCCGTGCGGCGGCCCGTGCGTGATGAGGACGTCGAGGCCGCTCGGGATGTGCGCCCACTTTTCGGCGAGCGCCGCGCCGCGCGGGAGTTTGAACGCCCAACCGCCGAACTCCGGCTGCCACGGGCTCCCCCAGAACCGCACGCCGTCGATCGTACAGCCTTCGTCCTCGAGGTAGACGATCTCGGGGCCGAGGATCTCGATCGCGCGTTCGCGCTCGCGCACGAAGCACCAGTCGTGGTTCCCGGCCACGACGATCTTGTGCCGGTGCGGGAGCGCGCGCAGCCAACGCGCGACGCGCTCGAGCTCTTCGAGCGTCCCGGCGCGGACGAGGTCCCCGGCGTGTACGAACACGTCGCCGTCGGGGAGCGCGAGGAAGTCGTCTTCGAAGGTGTGCGTGTCCGCGACGGCGACGATGCGCATCGGGTCCGAGTCTATCAGGCCGGATCCTGGTAGTCGTCGAGCGTGACCGAACCGCTCGACACCATCCTGGTCCCCGTCGATGGCTCCGACGGCGCGAACGCCGCCGCGCGCCGCGCCGCCTCACTCGCGAAGCAGACCGGCGCGCACCTCACGCTGTTGTACGTGTACGACTCCACGGAGATCGCGGCCCTCGGTCTGATGAAGCGCGAGATCGAAGACGTCGTCGAGATCGAGAAGCGCGCGCGACAGACCGCGCTCGACGCCGCGACCTCCGTCGTCGCCCCGCTCGGGATCGCGGCGGGCCACGCGGTGCGCACCGGCAACCCCGCGGAGGAGATCGTCGCGTACGCGAGCGAACACGACGTCGATCTGATCGTGATCGGGTCACGCGGCCGCGGTCGGATGAAGGCGCTGCTGCTCGGGAGCGTGAGTCACCGCGTCGCGGAACACGCGCCGTGCCCGGTACTCATCCACCGCGCGTCGAAGAAGTCGAGCTGACGTTCGGGAGCTCCACGCGGATCGCGAGGCCGCCGCCGTCGACGTTGCGCGCCGAGATGTGCCCCGCGTGCAGGTCCACGACCTGGCGCGCGATCATGAGTCCGAGGCCGAGCCCCGTCGCGCTCTTCTTGCCTCCGGGGCTCCGGTAGAACGGCTCGAACAGCCGCGGCAGATCTTCCGGCGGGACACCGGGGCCCTCGTCGCGGACCTCGAACGTCGAACCGTCGATCGCGATTGTCACCTTGGTCCCGCGCGGCGCGTACTTGTTCGCGTTCTGCAACAGGTTCTGCACGAGGCGGACGAGGCGCGGGCGGTCGCCGCGGATCTCGCCGCCTTCGCCCTCGATGACGACCTCGTGCTTCGGGAGCGGCTGGCGCTCGAGGGCCTCGTCGATCACTTCGCGGAGCGCGAGCGGGGCGCGCTCCAACGTGCGCTCGCCGAGCTGGAGGCGCGACATCTCGAGCAGCTCGCCGATCAAACGATCGACCTCCGCGAGGTCGTCTTCCATCGCGTCGATCCGCTTCCCGGGGACGTCGCGATCGCGGAGCAGCTCGAGCTCCAAGCGCAGGCGCGCGAGCGGCGTGCGCAGCTCGTGGGAGATGCCGGCCATGAGTTCGCGCTCGGTCCGCAGCAGCGCGTCCACGCGATCCGCCATTCGGTTGAACGCGCGCGCCACCTCCGCGAGCTCGCGCCCGCCCGTCTCTGGTAAGCGGTGCGTGAGGTCGCCCTTCGCCATGCGATCCATCGCGCCGACCGTCGCGTGCAGCGGGCGCGTCGCGATCGTCGCAGCGTAGATCGCCACGAGGATCACCAGCCCCGCGATGATCAGCAGCACCCACCCGACGCGCTGCGACGGCCGCTCCACGTCGAGGTCGCGCCGCACGACGACCCACCCGAGCGACGTCTCCACCGCAGCCGGCGCGTGCGGACCGCGACACACCACGAGGTTGCGCGCGTGGTGTTTGCGCTCTTCGCAGCGCGGGTGATCGCGCCTCCGGTTGCGCCGCCGCACGAAGCGCGGCGGGCGCTCGCGCACGCGGATGTCGAGGCCGAGGCGCCGGCCGAGCTCGCGCGCGTCGACGCCTTTCTCGAGCTCGTCCGCGACGTACGTGACCTGATCGAGGTGGGCCTCGAGCACCTCCGCTGCGAACGGCGCGAGCACGGCCCGGCGCGTTACGAACCACGCGATGAAGAGGCTCGTCGCGACCGCCAGCGCGAGCAGCAGCGCGAGACGGACCCGTACGCTCATGCGGGCGCCTTCGGCATCGTGTAGCCGACGCCGCGCACCGTCTTCACGTACGTCGGGTTCTTCGGATCGTCGCCGAGCTTCTTGCGGATGTGACTGACGTGGACGTCGACGCTGCGCTCGAACGACGCGTACTCATCGCCGCGCGCCAACTCCATCAGACGCTCGCGCGGGATCACGCGACCGGCGTTCGCGACGAGCGTGCGCAAGATCTCGAACTCGGTCGTAGTGAGTTCGACGTACTCACCGTCGAGGTGGACCTCGCGCCGATCGAGATCCACGCGCAGCTTGCCCGCTTCGAGGAGGCTGGTCGGCGCGCTCGCGGTGTCCGTCCGTCGGAGCACGGCTTGGATGCGGGCGAGGAGCTCGCGCGGGTTGAACGGCTTGGGCATGTAGTCGTCGGCGCCGATCTCCAGGCCGACGATGCGATCCGTCTCGTCGCCGCGCGCGGTGAGCATGATGACGGGGGTCTGCGAGGTCTTGCGCAGCTCGCGTATGACTTCGAAGCCGTCGAGGCCCGGCATCATCACGTCGAGCACGACGAGGTCGACGGCCTCGCCGCGCAGCCGCGCGAGCCCGTCTTCGCCGTCTTCGGCGGTGAGGACCGCGAACCCGCGGCCCTCCAGGTATTCGGCGACGAGCTCACGGAGGCGCTGGTCGTCGTCGACGACGAGGATCGTCTTCACGCGCCGGTCTTACTCTTTGACGGCGCCGCGGTCACGCTGCCGGCGACGTTCGCGTCGCTCGGCGCGGCGCTCGAGGTGCGTGCCGAGCTTCTCGCGCTGCTCGGGCGTGAACGTGGCGTGGAGCTCGAGGAACTTGTCGATGGTCGCGTGGGTCATCTTGCCCATCCGCGTGATCATCTGGTCGGCGATGCCGTGCAGCTTGGCGGCGTCCGGTGTGGGCTTCTTCAGCTCCGCGGCGACGGTCTTCATCGTCTGCTCGCGGTCGCCCTTCATGGCCTTCATCTCGGTCTTGAGTTGGTGACGCAGGCGGACGGCCTTCACTTCCTGCTCTTCGGTGAGGTCGAGGTGGCGGACGATCTTCATGAGGCGGAAGCCGAAGCCCATGCCGCCGCCACCGCCGCCGCGGCCTCGGTGCGGTCCGGCGAGGGCGACCCCGCCGAGCGCGAGCGCGGCGACGACGGAGGACGCGATGAGGGCGGTGCGGAGGGGCTTCTTGGCGGGGTTGTTCATATGCGCATTCAACACCGAATCCGGGGCGGGCGGTGCCGAAGAAGCGCGGTCGATTGTCAACGTTCGTTAACGGTGAGGATCTCCGCGCCGTCCGCGCCGACGTAGATCGTGTGCTCGGCCTGCGCCGACCAGCGGCCGTCCGCGGTGACCACGGTCCAGTCGTCGCCGAGCGTGCGCACTTCGTGTCCGCCGAGGTTCACCATGGGTTCGATCGTGAAGACCATGCCTTCGCGGAGGCGGAGCCCGCGTCCAGCGCGGCCGTGGTGCGGGACGTGCGGCTCCTCGTGCATCGTCCGGCCCACGCCGTGGCCGCCGTACTCCCTCACCACGCTGCACCCCTCGCGCTCGGCGAAGGTCTGGATCGCGGCGCCGATGTCGCCGAGCCGCGCGCCCGGACGCACCGCGGCGATCCCCAGGCCGAGCGCTTCGATCGCCACGCGCACCACGTGCTTCGCTTCGGGGGAGGGCGTGCCGACGAAGAACATCGTCGAGGTGTCGCCGACGTAGCCGTCGAGCTCGGTGGTGACGTCGATGTTGAGGATGTCGCCGTCCTCGAGCACCACTTCGGGCGAGGGGATGCCGTGGCACACGACTTCGTTCTTGCTCGTACACACCGCGGCCGGGAAGCCGTGGTAGCCGAGCTGCGTGGGCCGCCCGCCGCGGGCGGCGGTGTCGCGCCGGACGAGCGTGTCGATCTGGGCCGTGGTGATTCCGGGGCGGACGGTGGCGCCGGCGGTGTAGAGGGTCGCGGCGGCGGCGCGGCCGGCGGCCCGGAGGCGGCGGAGGGCGTCGGGGCTGTTGTGGAGCTCGATGGCCATCGAACCCCATGGAGCCCGCCGCGCACGAGGCCTGTCCAATACCGGTTCGGTATGTATGATTCGAAGCCGTGAGCCTCGACCAGATCCGCTACTTCGTCGCCGTGGCCGAGGAGCGGAACATCACGCGCGCCGCGGAGCGCTTGAGGATCAGCCAGCCTCCGCTCACTCGGCAGATCCGCGCGCTGGAGGAGGAGCTCGGCTCCGTTCTATTCGAGCGAACGCGGCGCGGAGTGGAGCTCTTGCCGGCGGGGCAGGTGTTCCTCGATCACGCGCGACAGATCCTCGGCGAGGTCGATCGCGCGTTGACGGTGTTCTCGAGGCCGCCGCCGGATCAGGGCGACAAGACGTCGTAGAGGCGCGCGTGGATGTCGAAGCGCCCGGTGTCCGCGCCGAGCGCCGCGATCGACGCGCGCATGGCGTCGGCGTCTTCCACGCCGGTGAGGACGAGGCGGTACTTCGGCGCGAGGTCGCTCTTCGTGTAGCCGGCGACGGTGCGGAAGAAGACGTCGTTCGGTGCGTGCGCGGTCGAGAGGTCGAGCACGGCGCGTTCGGCGCCGGCCGCGGCGCACTCCGCGAAGAGGCGGCCGACGATCGCGTCGATCGTGTCCGCGAGCATCGGGCCGACGATCCACCCGAGCACCACGCCGCTCGTGCGGAGGATCGGCGTCGAGGTCCGCAGCATCTTGTTCTGGCGGCTCTCGAGGCGCTCGGTCTGCCCGAGCGCGTGGGCGTCCGCGACGATCTTGACGAGCTCGCGGACGTGCCGCGTGAAGCGGTGGTCGTTGCCTTGCTCGGCCATGAGGGTGTCGGCGAGGAGGAGCGGCTGGAGGATCGCGGCGGAGGCGGGGCGCCCCTCCTGACCGAGGCGGCGGCCGTGCATCGCGCACAGGCGGTACAGGTCGCCTTCGGCGCTCGCGTCGCCATCGGCGGCGCGGGTGAGGAGCTCGAGCCAACCGCCGAACTCGGAGGCCGCGGCGTCGGGCTGGGCCATGGTCACCCCGGCGGATTGGAGGCGCTCGAGCCAGGCGTTCAGGGTCGTGTCCATCGCCACCGTACGGGTAGCCTCGCACGCGCGCGTGGCCGTTGAAAAGCGCGGCTTGACCGCAGGCGGCTTTGACGGCGACGTCACCGCATGTCGCTCGACTTCGTGTTCGTGATGGACCCGATCGAACGCATCGACATCGATGCGGACTCGACCTTCGTGCTGATGCTCGAGGCCCAGAAGCGGGGCCACCGCGTCCTGTACGGTCAGATGCACCAGATGAGCCAGCGCGGCGCGGAGCCGTACATGACGGTGCGGCAAGCGACGCTGCAGCGGAAGAAGGGCGACCACGTGACGCTCGGCGAGCCGATGTCGGTGCGGCTGTCGGACACGGACGCGGTCTTCATGCGCAAGGACCCGCCGTTCGACCTCGACTTCCTGCTCGCGACGCTGCTCCTCGATCGCGTCGACCACAGCCGCGTGGTGATGGTGAATCGCCCGCGCACGCTGCGCGACATGAACGAGAAGCTGGCCGCGCTCTACTGGCCCGAGCTGATGCCGCCCACGATCATCAGCGCCGACCGCGCCGAGATCCGCGCCTTCATCGCCGAGCACGGGCGCGCGGTCGTGAAGCCGCTGCTCAACGCGGGCGGCGCAGGCGTGTTGCTGCTCGAGCAGGGCGACCGGAACATCGGTTCGGTGCTCGATCTCCTCACGATCGAGGGGCGCCGGCTCATCGAGGTCCAGGGGTTCATCGAGGCGGTGCAGGAGGGCGACAAGCGCGTCATCCTGCTCGACGGCGAGCCGATCGGCGCGGTGAATCGGATCCCCCAGAAGGGCGATCTGCGCGCCAACATGCACGTCGGCGGGTCGGCTCGACCCACCACGCTGACGGACCGCGACAAAGAGATCGCCGCGGCGCTCGCGCCGGAAATGAAAGCGCGCGGACTGGTGTTCGTCGGCATAGACGTAATCGGCGGCTATCTCACCGAGGTGAACGTCACGAGCCCGACGGGTCTGCAGGAGATCGACCGCTTCGATGGCGTGTGTCTCGAAGCGCAGATCATCGATTGGGTCGAAGCCAGGCACGCGGCACTCCGCGCTTGACGGACCCGATCGGCGTTCCCAACTCGCCGGGCGACGCGTTTCTTCGCGGTCGCTTTAGGAGGAGTATTCGGATGGAACGTTTGGATCGGAAGGTGCCCGGCTACGCACTCGTAGCCGTCGTACTCACCACGTTGTTCTCTTGTGGCTCGGCCCTCGAGGCGGAGCGCCACGAGACGAAGCCCGTCGACCCGGTGACGCGCGCCGAGGCGCCCCCTGGTCTCACGCAGAACATCGGGGCGATCGCGGACGTGTCCGAGCGCGCGGTGAAGAGCGTGGTCAACATCTCGACGACCAAGAAGGCGAAGGCGCCGGAGCTCTCGCCGTACTCGCAGGACCCCTTCTTCAGGCACTTCTTCGGGCAGCGGCAGCGCAATCCGCACAACCGGATGCCGCACGAGCGCCTGGAGCGCAGCCGCGGCTCGGGCGTGGTCGTCGACGACGACGGAATCATCCTCACGAACAATCACGTGGTCGATGGCGCGGACGAGGTGCTCGTGACGTTGCACGACGGGCGGGAGTACGAGGCAGATATCGTCGGGACGGATCCTTCGAGTGACCTCGCCGTCGTGAAGTTGAAGGCGGCGCCGAGTGAGTTGGTGCCGCTCGCGTTCGGTGACTCGGACGCGCTGCGCCTCGGCGAGGTGGTGGTCGCGATCGGCAACCCATTCGGCGTGGGTCAGACGGTGACGATGGGGATCGTGTCGGCGAAGGGCCGGGCGAACGTCGGCATCGTGGACTACGAAGACTTCATCCAGACCGACGCGGCGATCAACCCCGGGAACTCGGGCGGCGCGCTCCTCAACCTGAAGGGTGAGTTGGTCGGGATCAACACGGCGATCCTGAGCCGGAGCGGCGGCTACCAGGGCATCGGCTTCGCGGTGCCGTCGACGATGGCGCAAGCGATCCTCTCGGACCTCGTCGCCGACGGGAAGGTCGTGCGCGGCTTCCTCGGTGTAATGATCCAGGACCTCACGCCGGCCCTCGCGCGCGCGATGGACGTGAAGGATACGAACGGCGTCCTCGTCTCGGACGTGGTCGAGGGCTCGCCCGCGGAGCGCGGCGGCCTCGAGCCGGGCGACGTGGTCACGAAGATCGACGGGCGCGCCGTGCGCTCGGCGGCGAAGCTGAGGAACCTCGTGGCGTCGGTCGGCGCGGGGCGCGAGGTCGCGATCGAGATCGTGCGCGGCGGTGATACGAAGACGGTGACGGTCGAGCTCGAAGAGAAGAAGGGCGCCGCGACCGGCCGCTCGGCGGTGCGCGAAGAGGCGACCGGCGGAGTGACCGTCGAGCCTCTCACCGACGCGACGCGGTCGCGGTACGAGATCGATCGGCGCGTGGAGGGTGGCGTCGTGATCACCGGCGTGGAGCCGGGGTCGTGGGCGGCCCGCGCCGGTCTGAGGACCGGCGACGTGGTGGTCGGGATCGACCGGGACGAGATCGAGGATCCGGACGACTTCGCCGAAGCCGTGAAGGACGCCCAGGGCGAGTTCGTGCTGCGCGTGCATCGCCGCGGCGGGTCGATCTTCGTCGTCGCCAAGAAGTAGCTCAGTGCGCGCTCGCCGCCCCGGTTGCTCGGCGGCGGCGAGCGTGGTCGTGTAGAGCGTCGCTTCGGCGCTTTCGCGCCGGGCGAAGAGAGGGGCGCGACGTGATCCCGTTCGGCCGCATCCGCTGGGTGAAGAGCGTCGCCCTCGACGAGGACGAGATCGCCTACGCCGGCGAGGATCCGACGGTGCGCGCCCGCGAGCCGCGCCGACGCGGCGACGCCTTCGAGCTGCACTGCACCGAAGAGGACGCCGACAGCCTCGCCGATCCCGACGTCGACGATCGCATCGTGCTCGTCCAGCACGGCTTCACGACGCACCTCGTCCGGGTGGTCGGCGAGGGGGTCGAG
>JAUHYN010000119.1 GCA_030426505.1 bacterium
ATGAGCTCCTCCACGAGTCGCTGATGCTCGTCACCGCGCTCAACCCGCACATCGGCTACGACAAGGCCGCGCAGGTCGCGAAGAAGGCGTACAAGGAAGGCACCACGCTCGTTCAGGCGATCACCGCCCTCGGCTACATGGACGCCGACGAGTTCAAGCGCGTCGTGAAGCCCGAGCTGATGATCGGGCCCAAGCCGAAGCAGTAAGTAGCGCGGATCCCGAACGGGCGCTACGACGTACCCTCCGTGTCGTCGATGCTGCGCGCGCTGTGTTCGAAGGAGCTGAAGCTCGCGCTCCGCTCGCGACGCGTGCGGACGGCGGGCTTCGCGATGCTCGTCCTCAGCGGTGTCGCGGCGGCGTCCGGGACCGTCGAACACCGCGCGAGGGCGCGCGAACACCAACGGCTCGTCGAGTTCGCGGAGGCCTCGTTCGCCGGCCAACGCGCCGACCACCCCCACACGATCGCGCACAACGGCTACGTGGTGTCGCGCCCGCCCGCGCCGCTCGGCCACCTCGACGCGGGCATCGAGACCGCGTACGGGCGGTGGCTCCGCCTCGACGCGCATCAGACGCGGCCGCTCGCCGGGACGCGCACGACCGAGATCGCGCGCGGCCCCGGCGCGGGGCGCTTCGACCTCGGCCTGTTGCTCGCGGTATTCGGGCCGGTGGTCGTCGTGCTGCTCGTGTTCGATCAGATCGCGCGCGAACGGATGAACGGCACGCTCGCGATGTTGTCCGCGGCGGGCCTCGACCTCGGGCCCTTCGTGATCGCGAAGGTGTTCGGGGCCGTGGTGCGCGTCGCGCTCGCCGTCGGGGCGCCGGCGCTCGCGGCGACGCTCGCCGCGTCGTTCGTGGTGGGCGCGGATCCGGGGCGGCTCGTGGTGTGGTGGGCGGCGCACGCGGCGGCGCTCGTGGTGTGGGCGATCCTCGCGCTCGCGATCTCCGCGCGCGCGTCCACGCCGCGCAGCGCGCTCGTCGCGGGGGTCGCCGTCTGGGGGACGCTCGCGATGTTCGTGCCGCCGGTCTCCGGCGCGGTGTCGCAGCTCGCCGCGCCGGTCGCGCCGCCCGGAGAGCAGATGGTCCGCGCGGCGCAGTGGGCCGAGAGCGCGCACGCGCAGACCGAGTCGCTCCGCGATCGCGCGCTCGACGAGATCCGGCGCCGTCACCCGGAGTGGGACGGGACGGGCGAGCCCCCCGAGGTCGTCGACGCCGTCATGCTCGCGCTCGCCGACCAGAGCGCGACCGCGAAGATGAACGCGATGTTCGCCGCGCTCGACGCGGAGCAAGATCGCCAGGAGCGCTGGGCCGCCGCGCTGTCCTTCGTGTCGCCGAGCGGGTTGGCGAGCCTCGCGTCCAGCGCGATCGCGGGGAGCGACCTCGCCCACATGCGCTTCGCGTTCTCGCACTACGAGCGCTACCGCCAGTCGTTGATGGGGTGGTTCAACGCGTGGTGGGCGAAGGAGGGCCGCGGCGGCTTCGACGCGTACGCCGAGGAGAAGAAGTTCGACGACTTCGCCGAGGCTCCGCGCCCGACGATCCCCGCCGCGACGTTCGCCTTCTCGCTGCGCCGCGCGGCGCTGTCGCTCGGCTTGCTCGCGGGCGCGCTCGTGATCTGCGCGGCGGGGCTCGTCGCGGTCGCGCGCGGCGCACTGATGCGCGCGGGGGGCGCGCGGTCGTGATCCTCCGCCTCACCCGCCGCGCGCAGTGGCGCTCGTCGCGCGCGCGCGCCGTCGCGGCGGCGCTCTTCTCGGCGTCGCTCGCGTCGGTCGTGCTCGGCGCGCTCCTCGGCGCACAACACCGCGCCGCCGGCGAGCGCGACGTGGCGTCGTTCGCCGCGCGCCTCGAGGCGGGCGCGCCCGAGAAGAACGCCTTCTACCTCACCGCCTACGAAGACGTGATCGTCGCGCGCGGCGCGAGCGCCGACGCCGTGCTCGCCGCCGGAGATCTCGCCGCGCTCCCCGACGCCGCGATCCTCCGACTCTCCGATCCGCCCACCACGATCCCGTCGCTCGCGGAGCGCTCGCCGTCCGCGCTGTTGCTCGGCTCCCTCGACTTCGCGTGGGTGCTCGCGCTGCTCCTCCCGCTCGGCGCGATCGCGCTCGCCTACGACTCCGTCTCGCGCGACCGCGAACGCGGGACGCTCGCGATGTTGCTCGGGCCCGCGCGCTCGTCCGGGCCGCTGCTCTTCGCCCGCACGCTCGCGGTCGCGGAGGTGCTGCTCGTGGGCGCGTTCCCCGGGCTCCTGGCTTCGTTCTTCGTCGACGTCTCCGCCGCCGTCGTGATCGTCGCGTACACGTTCCTCATCGCCGCGATCGTCGTCGCGATCAGCGCCCGCGCCGAACGCTCCGCCGTGGCGCTCGCGACCGCCCTCGGCGCGTGGCTCACGTTCGGCGTCGCCGTGCCGCTCTCCGCTAGCGCGGTCGTGCGGGCGAGCTACCCCGAGCCGGATCCGCGCGCGCGCCTCGCGGGTGAGAAGGGCGCCGACGCCGTCTTCACCCGCGCGACCGAAGGCATCGTCGCGACCGAGGTCGGCCGCGACCCGGAGATGGATCCCGAGCAGGCGGAAGACGGCGAGTTCAGTCAGCTCCGCTACGACTTCCTCCTCATGCGCGAGCGCCTCCGTCGCAAGCGCGGCGCGCGCTACGAGAGCGACCGTGTGCAGACGCAGCGCGCGGAGACGATCGAGCTCGCCGCGTGGCTCTCGCCGACATCGCTGGTCGCCGGAGTGCTCGCCGATGTCTCCGGCACGCGACCGCTCGAGCGGCGCGCCTTCGAGAAGGACGCGTCCGCGTACCGCGGCGACGTCGAGCGGTTCGTGCGCGACGACATCCTCGCGCGGCGCAGCGTGCTGGAGGATCCCGAGCGCTTCCCGCGGCTCGACCGTGTCCCGGCGAAGCGGCGCGTGACGGCCTGGATCGCGGCGGCCCTCTTCCTCGCGGGCGGGATCGGTGCTTGGTTCGAGGCGACGCGCCGCCTGAACCAGGGGGGCTTCGCGCCGACGAAGGAGGACGCATGATCGTCGTCGAACAACTCGTGAAGACGTTCGGCGAACACCGCGCCGTGGACGGCCTCGACCTCCGCGTCGAGGCGGGCGAGGTCTACGCGCTCCTCGGCGGCAACGGCGCGGGCAAGACCACCACGATCCACCTCCTGCTCGGACTGATCCCCGCCGACTCCGGGACGATCCGAATCGATGGCGTGGACGTGAAGCCCGGCGTGCGCCCGCGCGCCGCGTTCGTGCCGGAGGTCGTCGACCTGTACCCGGACCTCACGCCGCTCGAGACGCTCGAGCTGTTCGCGAGCGTGGCGTCGGTCGACGTGGACGCGAAGGCGATGTCCGGCGCGCTCCTCGACGCCGGCCTGGAGTCTCGCGATCACACGCGGAGGCTGCGCGTCTTCTCGAAGGGGATGCGGCAGAAGGTCGCGCTCGCGATCGCTCGGATCCAAGGCGCGCGCGCGTTGCTCCTCGACGAACCGACGAGTGGCTTGGATCCCCGGGCGGCGGCGCAGCTCCTCGAACGGCTCTCGGCGCTGAAGGCCGCGGGGGCCGCCATCCTGATGTCGACCCACGACGTCTACACTGTGAGCGCGGTCGCGGATCGCATCGGCATCCTGCGCGCGGGTCGACTGGTCGATGCGTGTGACAAGTCCGAGCTCGGTGAGCGTGACGTGGCGGCCTGGTATCGCGAGACGATGGGTGGCTGAGGGTTGACCGCCCTCCTGAATCGACGCTTGATGGCGGCCATGTCGCGCTGGCTCACGGCACTCGGACTCGTCGCCGTCCTGGCTACGAACTCGGCCTGCGGCATCCTGCTGCAGACCGCGTTCGGGTGGACGGACGAGGAGCGGCGCGTCTCGCAGAAGACGCATAACATCACGGTCAAGACGCAGCCCGAGGGGCTCCCCGTGACGCGCACCGGCGACGACGGGACGAAGCAGCTCGGCAACGCGCCGCTGACCGACTCGATCGACTACCAGCAGGAGATGATCATCGAGCGCCCGGCGACGGCGGGGTTGTTCATCGGCGGCGGGCTCGAGGTGGTCGCGGCGATCGCGGCGCTCTTCGCGAGCGCGCCGGGTGACCCGGACTTCAGCGACGAGTGCGACCCGTTCTTCGAGGACTGCGGCGGCGAGACGAACATCGCGCTCGCGCTCCTCGGCGGGGCGTTGATGTACTTCGGTCTGCAGGACCTCGTGATCGGCCTCTTCTACGGGCTGTCCGGCGAGCAGGTGAAGGCGAACCGCGCCGTCGACCCGCCGACGTATACGTACGCCGCGTCGATGCCCGGGAAGGGCGAGAAGACGATGCGCATCAAGGTGCCGGACTCGAGCCTCGCGAACCTGATCGTCGACGGGACGGCCGAGGTGCCCGTGGTGACGCAGGCGCCTCCGCCTCCTCCGCCTCCGCCTCCCCCGACGAGCGCGCCGCCGCCCGCCGGGCTGAAGCCGAACGTGAGCAAGTGGGTGATCGCGGTGATGGACGTGGAGGACGTGAACGCCGACGCGAAGACCGGGATCGACCGGGGCCTGGTGCGCAACCTGGGTGACCAGCTCCGCATCTTCATCGCGCAGAACGGGGTCCGCACGATCGACCGCAGCGCGCAGGAGCGCGCCCTGAAGGACGTCATCTCGGAGGCCAAGAGCGACTCCTACAAGGCCTGCTACGACGACTCCTGTCAGATCGAGCTCGGCAAGGCGCTCGCCGCCACCCACATCCTGAGGTCGCGGATCACGCGCTTCGGTTCGCGGTGTGTCCTCAACGCCGAGATGATCGATCTGCGGGCCGAGGTGACCGTCAAGGCGGCCTCGGCGCGCGGAGACTGCGAGGCGGAGGGGTTCCTGACGATGAGCGAAGAGGTCGCGAAGAACCTCGTCGAGTGAGCCGTCGCGGGCCACCCACGCAAAATCCTTTACTCGAACCCCGACAAAGCTCATTCAATTCGGGTGGACGACTTCAAGATCGACGGTCAGTCGATCGCGCCGGGGGAGCGCGCGAGCATCCAACTCCCCGTCGCGCGACTGAAGACCCAGACCGAGATCTCGATGCCCGTCCGCGTCGTGCGCGGGAAGCGCTCGGGCCCCACGCTGTTCGTCTCGGCCGCGGTCCACGGCGACGAGATCAACGGCGTGGAGATCATCCGCCGCCTGCTCCGGCTCCAGCTGCTCCGACGCATCCGCGGCACGCTGATCGCGGTGCCGATGGTGAACGTCTTCGGGTTCATCCAACTGTCGCGCTACCTCCCCGACCGCCGCGATCTCAACCGCTCCTTCCCCGGCTCGGAGGGGGGCTCGCTCGCCGCGCGCATCGCCGACATGTTCATGTCCGAGATCGTCGCGAAGTCGACGCACGGCGTGGACCTCCACACCGGCGCGCTCCACCGCACGAACCTCCCGCAGATCCGCGTGTCGTTCGACGACGCCGACGCACTCCGCCTCGCGCGTGCGTTCGGCGCGCCGGTCGTGATGGACGCGTCGCTGCGGGACGGCTCGCTCCGCGAGGCGGTGTGCGGCAAGGGCATCCCGGTGATCCTCTACGAGGCCGGCGAAGCGCTGCGCTTCGACGAGTGGGCGATCCGCCCCGGGCTCCGCGGCATCGTCTCGACGATGCACGAGATCGGCATGCTCCCGGCGCCCGCGCGTCCGCGCAAGCACCCGAAGTCGCTCCTCGTCGAACGCTCGACCTGGGTGCGCGCGACGGAGAGCGGCATCCTCAGCGCACGCGTCACGCTCGGACAGCGCGTTCGCCGCGGTGACCTGCTCGGGATGATCGGCGATCCGTTCGGCGACCTCGAGATCCCGATCGAGGCGCCGGTGAGTGGCGTCGTGATCGGGCGAACGAACCTGCCGCTCCTCAACGAAGGCGACGCCGCTTTCCACATCGCGCGCATCGACGACAAGGAGCCGCTCCCCGCGACGATGGAGGCGTTCCAGGCGACGCTCAACACCGGTCTCGGGTTCGATCCGGAGGGACGCAACGAATGACGAGACAGGCGGACAAGGTGACGATCGGCTACGCCGAGTACGTCGAGTTCCCCGACTGGGGCATCCCGCGGTTGCGCGCGAAGACGGATACCGGCGCGCGGACCTCGGCGCTGCACGTCGACAACATCGAACGCCTGCCGAAGAGCCGGGTCCGCTTCGAGGTCGTGGTCGCGGCGAAGGACGGAGGGCGCCGCGTGTGGGTCGAGGCGCCGATCGTGCGGGTGTCGAACGTGCGGTCGAGCAACGGCGTGCCGGACGAACGCTACATCGTGAGCACGACGTTACGTCTCGGTGGCGTCGAGAAGGACATCGAAGTCAGCCTGGCGTCGCGCACGGGGATGATCTACCGGATGCTCCTGGGTCGTCGCGCGATCGCGCATGACTTCCTCGTGGATCCCGGGCGCCGGTACGTGGCGTCCACGCCGCCGAAGAAGAAGAAGAAGGCGGAGAAGAAGAAGGTGGCCAAGAAGAAGGTCGCCAAGAAAAAAGTGAAGAAGGCGGCGCGAAGGAGCGCTCCCTAGAAATGCGCGCACTCAAGATCGGGATCCTCTCTCGCGAGCCGGACAACTACAGCTCGCGGCGCCTCAAGGAGGCGTGCGTCGCGCGTGGTCACAAGGTCCGGATCCTGTCGTCGACGAGCTTCTCGATGATGGTCGAGGAGGAGCGCCCGCAGCTCTTCTACAAGGACCGACGCCTCACACACTACGACGCCATCATCCCCCGCATCGGCGCGTCCGTGACGTTCTACGGGACGGCGGTCGTCCGCCAGTTCGAGCAGATGGGCGTCTTCTCCCTCAACAGCTCGAACGCGATCATCGTGTCGCGCGACAAGCTCCGCTCGCTGCAGATGCTGAGCAACCACGCGATCGGCATCCCGCCGACGGCGTTCGTGCGCGAGAAGGCGAGCGTGCTCCCCGCCATCGAGCGGCTCGGCGGCGCGCCGGTGATCATCAAGCTCCTCGAGGGCACGCAGGGCGTCGGCGTGATCCTCGCCGACTCGCTCAAGGTCGCGGAGGCGATCGTCGAGACGCTGCAGAGCGCTAAGCAGAACGTACTGCTCCAGAAGTTCGTGAAGGAGAGCCGCGGGCGCGACGTGCGCGCGTTCGTCGTGGGCGATCGCGTGGTCGCCGCGATGCGGCGCGTGGCGAAGGAGGGCGAGTTCCGCAGCAACGTCCACCGGGGCGGCACCGCGAACCGCGTCGAACTCACGCCGAAGTACGAGCGCACCGCGATCCGAGCAGCGCAGATCATGGGCCTCAACGTCGCGGGCGTGGACATGCTCGAGGGCGCGGACGGCCCGCAGGTCATGGAGATCAACTCGTCGCCGGGCCTCGAGGGCATCGAGGGCGCCACCGGCCTCGACATTGCGAACCTCATGGTCGAGCACATCGAGGACAAGGTGCTGCTCCCGGAGGTCGACCTGAAGTTCCGGCTGAAGCTCGACCAGGGCTTCGGCGTCGCAGAGGTCCCGGTCGCGAACAAGGGGACGTTCGCGGGGCGCCGCCTCGAAGAGGTCGGTCTCGAAGACCAGCAGGTCCGCGTCCTCAGCATTCGACGCGGCGCGGACTCCACGATCCCGAGCCCGCACGGCTCCACGCAGATGCACGCGGGGGACGTCCTCCTCTGCTACGGCCCACGCGAGGCCCTGAAGGGGCTCGTGCCGCCCCTGCCGTCCAAGAAGCGCCGCCGCCGCGTGCCCGAACGCTGACGGCCCGATCCACATCGAGACACCGCCGGCGCCTCGCGGATCGAGCGTGTCGTCGGACGGCCGAACGGAGCAGACATGCGGATCGGTTCGGCTCTGTCCGTCATCGCCGCGTCGCTCGTCGGTTCGAGCGCGTGGGCCCTCGACGTCGCGCCCCAGGTCTTGATCATCGACGCGAAGGATCGCTCCGGCGCGCTCGTACTCCGCAACGGGGCCGACGAGGCGATCGACGTCGAGGTCGACGTCCGGTTCGGCTTCGAGGTCGCGGATCGCGAGGGTCGCGTCCGAACGCACTACCCGACCCGCGCGTTCCAAGACCGGCGCTCGGCGGCGTCGTACCTCAGCGTGTCGCCCCGCCAGACCCGACTCGCGCCGGGGGAAGAGCGCGTGGTGCGCGTGCTCGCGCGCGTCCCGTCGGGGCTCGCGCAGGGTGAGTACTGGGCGCGCGCTTCGGTGCGCGTGCAACCCGTCATGCCGGCGAACGTCGAGCCGTCGGAGCGCATCCGCCTCCAGGTCGGGCTCATGACCGAGCAGCGCATCCCGATCTTCGTGCGCCACGGTCGCGCGGCGGCGACTGCGAATCTCCAGGACGTCGGGTGGACGCTCGAGGAGCGCTACGGCAGCGTCTTCCTGGTCGCGCGTTACTTCGTCGGGCTCGAAGGCAGCGGTGCTTTCCTGGGTACGATCGAGGCGGTGGTGAAGGACGCGCGCGGTGGATTCATCGGGCGTCACGAGGACGACCTCGCCGTGTTCGAGTCGGGATGGCGTCGCATCGAGATTCCACTCGATCGAATGCCCGCGAAGGGCGCACGGCTCGAGCTGAAGACCGAGCGACGACACCCGTCCATCACGAGCGATGACCTCCTCCCGGGGCGCTCGACGCGGTGGTCTGGACGCACCTGAGACGTCGCAGCGCATCGCTCTTTCGACAGCGAGCGCACGTCTCGCCCGGTGATCTTCGCTCGCCACGCTGCGCGGTCGCCGGCCGGCCCTGTCGCGGCCTCCTCCATCGTCGCCACCGCGAACGTCCGCGACTTCGACGGCCCGAGCCTCGCCGGGCCGTGTGCGACGGTTGATCGCGGTCGAGCGCCGTGCCACCGGTGCTGAACATGCCCGTTCCCGTGCGCTCCGCCCTCCGCTGCGGATCCCGTGTTCGTTTCGTCGGCGGGGTGGTCCCGTGAGGTCGACCTTTCGGCGCGCTTCGACGCTCACCGAGGCGGAGCTGCGCGCGCTGTGGCGGTTGCGCGGGAGCTTGATCGATCTCAAGCCCTCGGTGAGTCCGGAGGAGGACTTCGCGGCGTTCGCGGAGGACTTTCGCTGGGGCATCGTGTGGATCCTGAAGGAGGGCGATCAGGTCGGCGGCTTCTTCCTCCAGCGCGCGCTCCCGATGACGTGGCGAGGGCGCGAGATCCTCTGCCTGGCGCCCGAGTACGGGTTCATGGCGCGCCACCTGCGCGGGACTTCGATCCTCCCGGCGGCCACCGTACTCATGACCGCGGCGTGCGTCGCGCGGCACCCGCTCCGACCGAAGTACCTCGTGGGCGCGGCGTACCCGCCATCGTTCATTTCGATGGAGCGCGCCGTTCCTCCCATCTGGAGCCTGCGGGACCCTACGCTCCCCGACTGGGAGCGAGGCCTCCTCGAGCACCTCGGAGAACGGATCGGCAAGTCGCACTTCAGCGCCGAGGACGGGACGGTCTTCATGCGGACGCTCCCTCGAACCGAGCCGGGACCGCGATCCGAAGAGGGCCGCGCGCTGTTCGAGAAGTACGAGCGCGCCAACCCGGAATGGAGGCGGGGGCGCGGGCTCTTCATCATGTGCCCGATGAGCGCGGGGACGCTTGCGCGAGCGATGCGACACGCGGCGGATCGAAGGTGGAAGCGGTTTCGAAGGCGAGAGCGCGCGTCGGCCGCGGCGTCTTCGCTCTCGCGCGAACCTTAGCTACGGCTCATGCAGATCGACGCGGACGTTCGGGTCAGGACGACTCGCCGCGACCGACCACGTGGGGCGACAGCCCGAGCCGCACCAACACGCGCTCGACCTCGGGCCCCGCGACCTCGCCGCTCGACGTCACCGCTTCGTACATCGCCTCTTGCGCGCGCTCCATGTCGGGCGTGAGGCCGAGGCGATCCGACAGCTCCATCAGCTCCTCGACCGCCTCCCAGTTCTCGGAGGCCGGGCGCGCCAGCGCGATGTACAGGCCGTGCGTGATCATCTGCGTGAACAGCGTGCTCGAGGTGCTGCGGTCCACGCGGTAGCCGGACTCCGCGATGATCTCCGCGAGCTCGATCGCGCGCTTGTACGCGCGGATGTCCTGGCTCTCGTTCTGCGCGCGGATCTCCGCTTCGAAGCGGCGCCCGAGCGTGAACTCGGCCGCGACGGACAGCTCCTTCGGGAGCTCGAAGCCCACCGCGCCGAGCATGTCGAGCGTGCGGCGGTTGTCTTCGTACAGCTGCGCGTACTGTTCGGTGAACCGGCGCATCAACGTGCCGAGCACGAGCTCGGAGACGTGTTCGGCGCCGCCCGGAAGCATGTCGGAGAGGCCGTAGTCCTCGCCGCCGAACTCCTGCGACGCGATCTTCAGGAGCTTCGGCACCGACGATGTCGTGAACGCCTTCCACAGCTTGTCCGACGCCGCCGCGAGCTCGGCGCGCTCGAGGTGGTCGTTCACCGCGCAGTAGAAGTCGACGCCGCCGAGGTGGACGCCGGCGACCGTGAGCTCCTCGCGCGCCTCGGTCATCGTGTGCTCGAGCTTCACGCGGCCCGTACACATCTTCACGCGCCCGTGTTGCCGCGTCTTGAAGTCGACGCGCTGGAAGTCGTAGCCGGCGATCTCACCGAGCTTCACCGATTCATCGACGAGCCCCGCCATCGCGAGGTGCGCGGCGACGCGCGACGGCGTGACCCGCGCGGTGTCCACGAACTTGCGGAACACGTCCGCGCCGTTGCCCATGTCCGGGCGGTTGCTCTCGGCCTCGGCGAGGCGCTCCATGAAGCCGTCGACCGGAGGCTGGGCGCCGACCGCCTTCGCGAGCTCCATCGCGCGCGCGGCGTACTTCATGATCTGTTGGGTCTCGATCCCGGAGATGTCCGAGAAGAACCACCCGCAGCTCGTGTACATGAGCATCGCGTGGTGCTGCATCTCCATCAGCGACAACACGCGCACGCGGTCTTCCGCGGAGAGCGTCGACTTCGCGTGTTGCTCGAAGAAGCGATCGCGCGCGCGCTCGGGATCGAAGAGCGCCGGCGCGTAGCCGTCGCGCGCGGCCCACGGATCGGTGAGGTAGGTCCCGCCCATCTCCTCGAACAGCGCGGTCGTGTGGCCGCGGACGAGATCGAGCGCTTCGCGGAGCGGCGTGCGCCACTTCTGGTTCCAGCCCTCGCGCGCGCCGGTCGAACACCCGCAGTCGCGGAACCAGCGACCGACGCCGTGCGCGCAGGACCACGAGGTCCCGAGGCCGTCGGGGCCGTGATCGATCTCGACCTCCATCGTGGGCGGGTTCTGTTCGAGGTACTGCCCGTAGTTCGTGAGCCAGAGGTCGCGCTGCTTCGCCTCGGAGACGAGCGCGTGCGCGAGGCAGCGATCGCCGAACTTCGTGTGGTGTCCGTAGCTCTCGCCGTCCGTCGCGACGGAGACGCACTGCGTGCGGTCGTCGGTGTTGCGGATGAGGTGATCGATGAACGCGGCGCTCGAGCTCAGCGCGCCCTCGAACGCGATCGATCGGGACCGCGGGCCGTCGTAGAAGAAGATGTCGATCGCGCGGCGTGACCCGTCGCGCGCGAAGTAGCGGTAGGGCTGTGTGGGGTCCACGCGGCCGCCGGTGACGTCGCTCCACTCGCCGCCTTCGATCGAGCGGACGCGCCCCGCCTGGTACGGCGAGAGGATCGTGAACTTCATCCCTGCGTCGATCAGGGCGTCGAGGACCTCGTGGTTCGCTGCCGTCTCGGGGAGCCACATGCCCTCGGGCGCGCGCGAGAAGTGGCGCGAGAAGTCCGCGATCCCCCACAAGATCTGGGTGCGGCGATCGCGCGCGTTCGCGAGCGGGAGGATCAGGTGGTTGTACGCCTGGGCGAGGGCGTTGCCGTGCCCGCCGCGGGCCCGCGCGCTGTCGCGATCGGCGGAGACGATCCGCCCATACGTGATCGTATGTTCGCGCTCGAGCCACTGCAGGAGCGTCGGCCCGAAGTTGAAGCTGATGTGGCGGTAGTTGTTGACGATGCGGTCCACGCGGCCGGCGTCGTCGAATACGCGCGCGTACGCGTTGGGCCGGTAGCACTCGGCGAAGATGCGCTCGTTCCAATCGTGGAACGGCTCCGCGCCGGCTTCCCGCTCCACCTGGAGCGTCCACGGGTTCTCGCGCGGCGGCTGATAGAAATGCCCGTGTACGACCAGCGCTCTCGTCATGGACAGCGCCGGCATCCTACCCCAACCGAGCGGAGCGCGGGTATCTATCCGAGATCTGCCTACGAGGGTGCGTCGTGTGGGCAAAGAACGGGTATGATCCCCGACGGGCGATGGTCACCGGCGACCTCGATCAACCGAAGCGAATCCTGGTCGTCGAGGACGATCCGACGATTCAGCACATGCTTCGCCGCACCTTCGAGCAGAACGCCGAAGTGGAGGTCGCGGGCGACGGGAGGCGCGGCCTCGAGATCCTCGCGTCGTGGCGCCCGGAGTTCGTCATCACCGATCTCATGCTGCCCGAGCTCGACGGCCTCGAGCTCATCAAGCGCACGCGCCGCACCTATTACGGCGCCTGCGTGCCGATCC
>JAUHYN010001273.1 GCA_030426505.1 bacterium
GCCCATTGGCCTCCAAGTCGGCGTGTTCGGGGCCGACTGCCGGATAATCGAGGCCAGCACTCACGCTATGCGTGTGCTGAATCTGCCCGTCTTCATCCTGCATCAGCCAGGTGTAACAGCCATGCAGCACACCAGGGCTGCCGCCGCTCTCGTTCGGCTCACCGGCCACGCCGGCGACGCTCAGGGCGTCCGCGGTGTTGGAGAAGATCCGGCCGGAGCCGGCGTTGACGGTGCACGCCGCCGTCGAGCGGCCGCCTCCCAGGCAGCTCGTGCCGAACACGCCGGCTCCGAACTCGTTGACGAGGGCGGGGGGTGCCTCGCCGAGCGCGGCGGAGAACGGGACGAGCGCGATCGACGCGAGGCCAGCGGCGAACAGTCCGCGGCCGCCATCGAGGACGCCGAACGCGACGCCTTGGTTGTCGCTGCCGCCGAGCTCGCGCGTCGCGCGGATCATCGCGGCCCAGAAGAGCAGGATCGTGGTCGCGCCGAAGAAGCCGTAGAGCACGGACAGCGCACCGAGCGGCGGGAGCGTCGCGAAGAAGAAGCCGGACACGCCGGTGAGCAACAGCGACGCGGTCATGAGGCGGCGCGCCGAGAAGCGATCGGCGAGCGGGCCGCCCGGGAAGTACGAGATCATCGCGACCACGCCGTACACGGAGAACAGCGCGCCGAGCTCGGTGTTGGTGAAGTCGAAGACGCTCAGGACGGTCGGGCGGAAGAAGCGGATGATGTGGAACGGGAGGCCGAAGATGGCCTCGCCGGCGATGATGAGGGCCACCATCGTGAGCGCTCGACGACCGCCGGACACGCCGCGGCGTATCAAGAAGCGCGACCGGCGCGCAAGTCAGCCCGCGAGGAGCGCTCGGGCCTCTTCGTCGCGTCCGAGGCGACCGAGCGCCCGCACCCGACCGCGCCGCGCGGCGCTCCGCTCCTCCGGTTTGAGCAGCGCGCGCTCCGCGGCCTCGAAGGCGGCAAGCGCCCCTTCGGGATAGTCGGTCGCGAGCAGCGCTTCGCCGAGGACGAGCCGCTCGGTCGGACCGAGCCGCGCCGCGATCGCGCCGAGGTGTTCGCGGGCTCGCCCGTAGTCTTGAAGGCGCGCGTAGGCGAGCCCGAGCCCGCGGTGTGCGCCCACGTCGTTCGGGTCGGCGGCGAGGCGCCGCTCGGCGTCGCCGACGAGCTTCGCGATCGGCGAGCACAGCAGGATCGCGCGCGAGCGCTCGCGCTGCCACCAGCGCCACCCGAAGAAGAGCACCGCCGCATGCACGGCCGCGGTGACGCCGGACGCGACAGGTGTCTTGTCGAAGCCGTAGATCGTGACGAAGTCGCCGGGGAAGAACAGGCAGAGCGCCGGGTAGAAGACGAGCACGAGGAAGAGCGAGTTCCGGCCGAGATCGATCCAGAGGATGTTGCGCGTGGGGTGACCGGGGCGCTTCACACCGATCGCGATCGCCGCCACGCCGATGACGAGCGTGACGAGGTTCCCGGCGAGCGCGATGACGAAGTTGCCGGTCGGGCCCGCGGCCGTCGGGTGGTGCGCGACCGCGCCCACGTAGCCGTAGAAGATCCAACCGAGGACCTCCTGACCGTACGCCCAGATCGCGGCGGCGTGGCCGAGCTCGTGGAGCGCGACGGTCGGCGGGATGAGGAGAAAGAACGACGCGCGGCTCGCGAGCTTCGCGTCCTCCGCCGTGAGTTCGTCCCCGAAGAGGCGCTTGTAGTTCGCCACGAAGCGGACGAGGACGACGAGCCCGACGACGACGTAGACGAGCGAGAGGAGGACGAAGCCGTCCAGCCAGGACATCTAAATCAGCTCGACGGCGATGACGTGGTCTTGGGACGCGAGCTCTTCGACCGTCTCGGGTGACGGGCGCTGCGCCACGCGGATGCGCGCGCACGCGGCCTGTCCGCCCTCGAAGACCACGTTCTCCATCGTCTCCACGTTGATGTCCTGGCCGCGCAGCGTGCTGAGGAGGCTCGCGAGCACGCCCACGCGATCGTGGTGGCGAACGACGAGCGTGCCCTGAACCGGCGGCGTCGTCGCGATGTTCACCGCGTTGAGGATCTCGCCGCGCAAGAGGAACGCGCGCACGGCCTCGACGGCGGCGGCGGCGATCTCGTCCTGCGCCTGCTGCGTCGACGCGCCGATGTGGTGTGTGCCGTACACGCCCGGGAGCTTGCCGAGCTCGTCTTCGAAGACGGCGCTCTTGCCCTCCGGCTCGTGGACGAAGACGTCGGTGCCCACGCGCAGGCGCCCGGACTTCGCGCGCTCGAGGAGCGCCTCGTTGTCGACGACGTCGTGGCGCGACGTGTTGATGAGCATCGCGCCCTGGGGCATCAGGTCCAGCAGCTCCGCGGTCACCATCTTCTTCGTCGCGGTGGAAGCGGGGACGTGCAGCGAGACGATGTCCGACGCGCGGAAGATCTGTTCGAGCGAAGCGGCCCGGGTGACGCCGTGCTTCTTCGCCTGCGCG
>JAUHYN010001274.1 GCA_030426505.1 bacterium
GAAACATGACCGAGACCACGCCCCCCGGCGCGAAGATCACCCTGAACGGTAAGCCGGTGCCGTGGGCCGAGACGCCGGCGGACCTGAGCAACCTCCAGTTCGGCGACACGTACACGATCCGCGTGGAGCGCGCGGGCTACGTCCCGTACGAGACCGTGGTGACGATGACGCCCCAGCTCGACGGCGACATCGTCCACCACACGTTCGTCCCGCTCGCGCCGGCCGACGACGTCGCGCCCCCGCCCACGAAGGCGTCGTACGCACCGCCGAAGCCCCCCAAGATCACCGCACGCGAACCGCCCCGGCCCAGGCCCGAGCCCGAGCCCGAGCCCGAGCCCGAGACGAAGACCGCCTCGAGCGCGGAGGCGCCCAAGCGCGCGCCCCCCGGGTGCGTGTCCGCGGACGACGGCTCGACGGGCTACGTGACGATCACCACCACCCCGCACTCCACGCTGTACTGGGGCAAGCGGCGCATCGGCGAGACGCCCGTCGCGCGCGTCATGCTCCCCGCGGGCTGCGTGAAGGTGAAGGCGGTGGAGATCGGCGGGACGCGGACGAAGACGGTCCAGCTGAAGGTCGAGCCGAACCACGTGCAGATCTACAAGTTCGAGCTCGACCCCTGATCAGCGCGCGGCGGCGTCGACGTCCACCGTGATCGCGTACTCCGCGATCGCGTCCGAGAAGACCTCGATCAAGTGGTCGCCCTCGAGGAAGACCTGGCGCGACTGCTCGAAGACCTGGTCGTTGCCGGCCGCGAGGAAGATGTCCGCGCCCTCCGACAGGTACTGGTACGTGTCGAAGCAGCCCGGCTCGTGCCAGAGGATCTCGGTGTCCACGCCGGTCGCGACCTGCGTCGCGAAGAAGATCCGCACCGTGATGATCGCCTCCTCCGGCGCCGACACGATGAACTGCCGCGACCCGGGGAAGCGCCCCTCGAGATACTTGTTGCTGCCCATGACGCACCCGGCGGTCGTCTGGCAGATCGGGTACGTCCCGTCGCAGCGATCCTCGTCGAGGCCGAGCGTGAAGTTGTCCTCCGCGCCGAGCCCGCACCCCGCCGCGAACACCAAGAGGAGCGGGAGCCAGCCCCTCATTCGAACACCCCGTTCATCAGATCCGTCGACCACTCCGACGCCGAGCGAATCACGGCGCGCGTCATCCCGTCCACGTCCTGACCCGCCGCGCGCACGCGACCGAGCAGGAACGTGTAGTCCTCCGTGTTCGACGACAGCAGGAACGTCGTCGCCGCCGCGGGGACGTCGAAGCAGCCGTCGTCGATCACCTGGCAGATGATCTGCCCGCCCGAGTCCACGCCGCCCATCGCGCGCTCCGGCGTGATGCGGATGACCACCGCGTCGCCGTTGCCCGCGTTCCACCGCACGCGCATCCCCGCGCGTTCGACGAGGCCCGTCCCGTCGGACGGCGGCGACTCGACGACCACGGGATCGGCCGGATCGAGCGAAGCGGAGAACGGCGCGAAGTCGCCGCTCGAGGTCACCGTCGCGGACAGCTGCGAGGCCCCGTCGAGGAGGCCCGTCCCGATGTCGAGGTACAACCCCGGCGATCCCACCGCGGGGACGTCGACCTCGCCGCGCGCGGTGCCGGCAACGACGAGGCGATCGATCGCGACACCCGTCGGCGACGCGTTCTGCGGGCGGGACACGATCCCGATACAGAGCGGCCCGAGCTCGAGGGCGTCGGCCGGCGTGCTGGTCCCGATCCCCTCCACGTCCGAGAACGTCCCGGTAATGCGACCGACCGTCGCTTCCGTGCGCGCTCCGGCGCTGTCCTCGCCGAACGTCCGCGTGTCCACCACGCTGATCGACGCCGTGTAGCGGGCCCCCGCCGTCGACGGCCCGCTCGCGGGCGCCTCGATCTCCGTGCAGGCCGGGTCGTCCGGCTCCGTCGTTTCGCCCCCCGAGCAGGCGGCCAGGAGCAATCCGGCGAGCCCGATGAAGTGGCTGCCACACCCACCCTTTGTTTTCACGGCGCTGATGATAGCCTTCGCCCGTGGGCATCAAAAGAGCCTGGGTCGCGGGTGCGGTGGCACTGTCGGTCATGAGTTGCCGATCCGCCCCGAGCCTGCGCGTCGACGCGGACGTCCTCGACAAGATCACCATCGAGAACAAGCTCCTGCTGTTCGACGCCGAGAACGAGCTGAACATCGCGATCGACTCGCGGGACCAGGTGGTGGACGAGATCGAGCAGCTCAAGGACGACATCCGCCGCGCCAAGAAGAAGCGGGACGTCGCCGAGCGCGACGCCGACGTCTTCGCCGACAAGGGCGACGGCGAGCGGGCCAAGGTCGCCACGCTGCGCGCCACGTCGGAGGAGACCCGGATCGAGTTCCTGGAGGCCGCCCTCGGCTGGGCGCGCGAGCGCCTGATCAAGGAGCGGGCGCGGCTGATCGTCGCGAAGGCCCAGTTCGAGCTCGCGAAGGCCCGGCTCGTGAAGAAGAACAACGTCCCCGG